>JBEIUO010000833.1:0-1310 GCA_040374335.1 Phycisphaeraceae bacterium | reverse complement strand
GGAGGCGACGGCGGTGGAGGGGCGGGCGGCGGAGATTGAGGCGAAGGCTGGGGCGGCTGGGGGCGCGGTGGGGGCGGGAAATCGCTGATTTCTCGGACGGAGTCGCAAATCTGCAAGGAAGTGGTGCACGAAGGAGATTCGTGGGGTATCAATATGTGCGGGCGGCGGTGCGCGCTCGTGGAGTCGAGAACGGCGGAACGACAGGGAGATACAGCGATGCGTTCGATGCGTGTGATGGCGGCGATGGGCGTTGTGGTGGCGAGCGCGGCGGTTGCGGCTGCGCAGGATCAGGTTTCGCTGTATCCGTCGAAGGATGCGACGCTGTTTGAGCCGGATGTGGCGGAGTCGCAGTTGAGCGGGGGTGGGGGCCAGTTGTTTCTGGGCCGCACGGGGTCAGGGCGGCTGCGGCGGGCGATGATGATGTTTGACGTGGCGGGGGCGGTGCCGGCGGGGGCGACGATTACGTCGGTGGAGTTGAGGCTGAACGTGAACCAGACGAACGCGGGAGCCGCGGACACGGTGCTGTATCGGTTGTCGGCGGATTGGGGTGAGGGGACGACGGTGGGCGCGGGTGGTGGGGCGGCTGGGGCGGCGGCGCAGGCTGGGGACGCGACGTGGGCGTACCGGTTCTATCCGACGGTGGCGTGGACGAACCTCGGTGGGGATTATGATCCGACGGTGCTGGCGGCGAAGAGCATGAGCGGCGTGGGGGCGTACACGTTCTCGACGGAAGCGCTGCGTGCGGCGGTGGAGGACATGCTGCTGAACCCGGGGGCGAACTTCGGGATTGTGGCGATTGGCGACGAGGTGAACGGGATCACGGCGAAGCGGGTGGCCTCGCGGGAGAATGCGAACGAGTCGGTGCGGCCGTTGCTGACGATCACGTACGAGCCGGGGTGCCTGGCGGACTGGAACCAGGACGGCGGGATCGACGGGGATGACGTGATTGCGTTCTTCGGCGATTGGGACGCGAACAACGCGGACGTGGATGGGTCGGGCGGGACTGACGGGGACGATGTGATTCTGTTCTTCGGTCAGTGGGACTCGGCCTGCACGTGATTGATGGGTAATGCGTAGCGGCAGGCGATGAAACCCGCGCGGAAGCGGGAGAGGGTCATCCATGCGCCGATGGCGAAGCCGAGCGAGATCGTCGCGGCGGCGAGGATGGTGCTTACCGCGAGGGGAGGAGAGGTCGGGGAGAGGTGGAGGGTGCGGCCCATGAAGGCGGCGACGGAGGGGCCGCCGAAGCGGTGGAGGGTGTAGCCGAGGGCGAGGCCGAGGAGGGGGAGTGCTGCGGCGGGGATGAAGAT
>JBEIUO010000187.1:0-5697 GCA_040374335.1 Phycisphaeraceae bacterium | reverse complement strand
GTAGCCCTTGCCGTTGGTGGCGCGGTCGGCGTCCTCGACCCACTTGATGGTGCCGGTGACGACGTCCTCGATTTCCTTGCCGTCGAGGGTGTAGCGGAAGCGGATGCCGTCGGTGAGCCAGTTACCGGTTTCGTAGTCGTAGTCGAGGCGGCCGTTGACGGAGGTGGTCGGGTAGACCTCGGCGGGGCCCTTGGCCAGGCGGATGTTCTCGAAGCGCATCGGGTCGGACTGCTTCACGACGACTTCGATGGTCTTGTTGCCGACGAGGCGCTTGAAGGAGTACTTGGCGAGGGTGTCTTTCTTTTCAGCCTTGCCGATGAGGCGGCCGGCGAACTTCTCCTCGAAGCCGGAGGCCTTGCCGGTGGTGTCGATCTGGACGCGGAGGGGGCGTTCCTTGGCGGAGCCGCCGCCGAGGTCGAACGCGCCGCTGGCGGGGTCGATGGGGACGAGGCCGACCCACTTGCCGACGACCTTCTTCTGCTTGAGGTCTTTGGGGTTGAGGACGGCGAGGTCGACGGAGTAGGTGAGGGCGGCTTCCTGCTTTTTGGATTGGATGAGTTTGGAGTAGAGGTTGGGGACGCGGGTGATCTCGCCGCTGAACTGCGTGGTCTTGGCGACGTTCAGGGTGAACTTGTAGATGTCCTTGGCACCGAGCGCGGCGGAGCCGTCCTTGAGGTCGCCGGAGGCGTCCTTGTTGGTGCGGGTGTTGAAGGTGATGTCCATGGTGCCGCTGATCACGTCGTCTTCGGTGATCAGTTCCTGGGCGTGGACTGGCGCGACGAAGGCGGAGACGGTGATGGCGGCAGGGGCGACGAAGGCCGCGAGACCAGTCAGAAGTCGCATAATCGGATCCTCCTCACAGGGGCGAGAGACCACATGGGGGCACGATGCCCTTGGTGGCGAGCTACAGAGTAGCAAGCGGGTATTGGGCGTGTGGTGGCCAGAGGTTCGGGGGGGGGTAGGGAATAGGGAGTGGGGAATAGGGAATGGGCATGAAAAAGGCCCGGCTGAGCCGGGCCCGGTGAGGGTCAGGGGGTGAGGGGTCAGGGGGAGGAGGTATCAGGCGTGAGCGCGGGGAGGTGAGGAGAAGAGGAGGACGAGTTGGACGCGGTTGTTGACGCTGAGGGCCTGGTAGATGGCTTTGGTGTGGTCGTGGACGGTGTGGCGGCTGCGGGAGAGCTTGGCCGCGATCTGGGGCTCGGTGAGGCCTTCGAGGAGGAACTCAAGGACGCGGTGTTGGGCGGGGCTGACGAGGCGGGAGAGGTCGGGCCGAGAGGCGATGAGGGTGAGGCCGAGGGACTTGACGCCCGAGGCGTCCTGGGTTTCCGTTGTGCCGGTTCCGCCGTCGATAGCTGTGAACGAAGTCATACGACACGCATCCTTCCGAGCGGGGGGAGAGACCACACGAGTTGTCCCGATCCCTGCACTAGGAGTATCGGGAGGCTGGGGGTGTCTGGGGTATGGGGGAAGAACCCCATTCTTAGGGCAAAAGCCACCGTTCTTGGGGTGTTTTACCTAGTGGAGGCACGGCGTGTTCGTAGGGTGGACGGGTCAGGCGGTGGTGAGACCTTCGCGGATGGCGAAGCGTGCGAGTTCGACGCGGTCGTGGATGTTGAGGCGTGCCATGAGGTTGGCCGCGTGGTTCTCGACGGTCTTGATGGAGAGGCACATGAGGCCGGCGATTTCCTTCTTGCTCTTCCCCTGGGCGAGGTAGCGAAGGACTTCGGTTTCGCGGGTGGTGAGTGTGCTCGCGCGGGTGTTGACCGCGTCGGGGGAGAGGACGGGGCCTTGGTCGTCGATGACGATGCGTTGGTGGACTTCGGGGGAGAAGTAGCACTGACCCGCGGCGACGGCGTGGATGGCGCGGACGACGGTTTCGATGGGTTCGGACTTGGCGACGTACCCCATGGCGCCGGCGCGGAGGGCGGCTTCGATGTATCGGTCGAGGGTAAAGGCGGAGAGGAAGACGATGCGGGTGCGCGGGGAGCGGGCGCGGATGGTGCGGGCGGCTTCGAAGGTGTCGACGCCGGGGATATCGATGTCGAGGACGGCGACGTCGGGTTTGTGCTGGATGCAGGCGTCGATGGCGGCGTCGCTGGTGCCGACGTCGGCGGCGACCTGGATCCCGGTGTTCTGGGAGAGGACGGCACCGACGCACTGGCGGAGGAGCTTGTGGTCGTCGGCGATGACGACGGAGACCATGCGGTTCATGAGTCGACCTCCACGCGGTTGTCTCGGAGGAGATCGCCGAGGAGGCGGGTGAGTTCTCCGATTTGGAAGGGCTTGTGCAGGATCATCGCTGGGGACAGGGCGGGGTCGTCGATCTCTTCGTCGGAGCGGCCGCTGATGAAGAGAACAGGGGTGGTGAGGCCTTTGGCGCGGAGGGAGCGGACCCATTCGATGCCGTTTGCGTCGGGGAGCTGGATATCTACCACCAGTACGGCGGGGCGGTTGACAAGTTCTGCGTCGCCCTCGGCGACGGTGAGGACCTGGGCTGGGGAGTACCCCATTGAGGCGAGGGCGGTGGAGACGAGGGCGCCGACGAGTTGGTGGTCTTCGACGACGAGGGCGGTCCCCATGTACATGGGAGCGGCTTTGGGTTCGTTGAGTGCGGGCTCGGGGCGTGGGGGGGTGGAGGCGGGGAGGCGGATGAGGAAGGTGCTGCCGGCGCCGGGGGAGCTCTCGGCGTCGATGGTGCCGCCGTGCTGGTTGATGATGCTGTGGGCGATCGAGAGCCCCAGGCCGGTGGCTTCGGAGCGGGGCTTGGTGGTGAAGAAGGGCTCGAAGGCGCGGCGGAGGACTTCGGGGGGCATGCCGATGCCGTTGTCTTCGATGGAGATGGTGGCCCAGGGTTGGCCGTCGCGGCCGGTGGCGGAGCCGGTGCGGAAGCGGAGGAGGCCGCCGTGGGGCATGGCGTCTTTGGCGTTGAGAGCGATGGCGACGATGACCTGTTGGATCTGGCCGGGGTCGCCGGTGACCCAGGAGTTGGCGGCGTCTTCGCAGGAGGACTCGATCGTGATGTTCGCGGGCATGGTCCGACGGACGAGCCGGATGGCGGGCTCGAGGATGGTGGCGAGGGGCATGAGCTTGCGGTCGCCCTTGCTCCGGCGGGCGAAGGTGAGGAGGGAGTTGGCCATACCGCCGGCCTGGGTGGCGGCGGACTCGACTTGTTCGAGGGAGTGCGTTGCGGGGTGGCCGAAGGGGAGTGAGCCTTTGGCGAGGGTGATGTAGCCGTGGATGGCGGTGAGGAGGTTGTTGAAGTCGTGGGAGATGCCTTCGGCGAGCTGGCCGAGGGCCTCGAGCTTCTGGGTGTGGCGGGCCTGGTCGTCGGCGCGGCGGAGGGCGTCTTGGATCTGGTTTCGGCGGATGGTGGAGCCGAGCATGCCGGCGAAGCTGCGAAGGGAGTCGTTTTCGGCGGCGCCGAAGGGGCGGGAGTCTTCGTCGCGGACGAGGGCGATGAAGCCCCAGAGCATGTCACCGACCATGACTGGGGCGATGGCGGCGGTGGCGCAGTGGAGGCCGCTGGCGAGTTCGATGCGGGTGTTCTCGGCGCCGTGGCCGGACTTGAGGGTGGTGAGGAGGTCCCCGGAGAGGGCTTTGGCGATGGAGTCGTCGAGGGAGGAGTGAGGCGGGGTTTCGTGGTGGGAGGAGATGGGTTGGGGGGCGGGGAGGTCGACGGTTTGGTAGACGAGGACGCGCGAGGCGAGGGAGGCGCGGGCGAGTTCGGGGAGGGTGCTGCGGAGGCCGGCGTGCCAGTCGGACTCTTGGACGAGCCATTCGCCGGCGCGGGCGACGGCGGCGAGCATGCACTCGCGGAGGCGGGCGGCCTGCTGGGCGACGACTTGGGCGCTGACGTCGCGGAGGACGATGAGGCGGGCCGGGGAGCCTTCGAAGCCGAGGTTGGCGTGGTGGAGTTCGGTGGTGACGGGGGCGCCGTCGGAGCGGCGGAGGGTGGTGGTGGAGGGGAGGGCGGCGGGGGTCGGCGTCGCGGAGCGGGAGTGAGCGGCCATGAGGGTTGAGAGTGCTCTGCCCTCGATGGCGTCGGGTTCGGAGAGGAGGAGTTCACCGGCGGCTTCGTTGGCGGCGAGGATGATTCCGTCGCTGGCGGAGACAACGAGCATGGGGAGGGGGCTGAGGCGGAAGAGGAGGCGATAGCGGCGTTCGCTTTCGCGGAGGAGGGTGTTGAGGCGGAGGCGGTCGGTGGCTGGGGTGTGGGTGACGACGGTGAGGGCGTCGGGGGCGTCGCCGCAGCGGACGATGCTGAGGACGATTGCCGCGCTCATGGAGGCGGTGGAGACGCGGTAGTCGATGCGGAGGGAGGGGGACTTGCGGTGGAGGACGTCGGAGAGGGAGCGGGTGGCGAGGATGGCGGCGTCACCGAGGAGGCCGGCGGGGTCGGAGAGGAGTGAGGGGAGGTCTTCGCCGAGGAGAGCGAGGCGGGGGTCGAGTTCGGTGTCTTCGACGAACTCGGCCCAGGCGGGGGTGAAGTAGACGATTTTGCCGGAGGAGTCGATGACCTGAGCGAGGGTTTGCTCGATGCGCCCGGTGGAGCTTTCGAGCATGAGGGTTTTAAGGGAGAGGTCTTCGAGGGTGGTAGGGTCGTCGGCGGGTGGACGAGAGAGGGGTGGTGGAGGGAGTGGTTGAGGGCGGGTGAGGACGGCGACGGTGGCGGCCGCGGCGGAGGCGGCGGCGATGGCCCAGGGGACCCAGCCTGTGTTTTGGGAGGCGACGGCGTCGGCGGTCAGGAGCAGTAGGTCCACGGGGGGAGTCTATCGACAATCGGGAGAAAGTAGAAGGGTGAAGGTACGGGCAGTGGGGTCGGCAACTACGATCGGGGCATGAAGCGAGAGCCAAAGGGAAGGAATGTGCGCGGGGTGTGGGGCGTGGTGGTTTTGGCGGTGGTGTTGGGGGGGATGTGTGCGCCCGGGTGTGGGACGGGGAGGGCGGTGGAGGGGGCGGCGGGGGATGTGGCGCCGGCGGACTTTTCGGTGAGTTTGTCGGTGTACAAGGTGGGGGAGGGGCGGTTGCCGGGGTGGTATGTGGTGGGGCCGGAGGGGCAGTTGCGAGCGGTGGTTGGGGAGCGGCGGGCGAACACGCCGTTGCCGCCGATTGTGCGGCAGCTTGATCCGGCGGATCGGGAGCGGCTGTGGGGGATCGTGCGGGATGGCGGGCTCTTGGGGCGTGAGAGTCCGGAGGGGTTGGTGAGCGGGGCGGAGGATTCGTCGAGCACTGGGGCGACGGCGACGATCGCGGTTTCGGGCGGGGGTCGGCGGGTGACGCTGGTGGCGGCGGATGAGGTGGGGTCGCTGGTGGCGTTGGAGGCGGCGATGCGAGAGCTCGCGTGGCTGAGCGAAGGGCGTTGAGCGTGGACGCGGGCGATGTGATTGTCGGGATTGATCTGGGGACGACCAACTCGTTGGTGGCGGTGTGTGATGCCTCGGGGCCGCGGGTGCTGGCGGGGGCGGATGGGTCGCGGCTGATGCCGAGCGCGGTGCGGTACGAGCGGGCCGGAGGGGTTGGAGGGGCGCTGAGGGTTGTGGTGGGGGAGGTTGCGAAGCGGGAGGCGCCGGAGTATCCGACGACGACAGTGCTGAGCGTGAAGCGGTTGATGGGGCGGTCGCTCGAGGATGCGGCGAGCGATGTGAGGCACGTGTCGTATGCAGTGGAGGCGGGGGAGCGCGGGACGACGCGGGTGGT
>JBEIUO010000267.1:0-4753 GCA_040374335.1 Phycisphaeraceae bacterium | reverse complement strand
GTAGACGACCATGATGCCCAGGGCGGCGGCGGTCGGCCAGGCGGCGTTGATCAACTCGCGCCACGACCACGGTTCGCGCTGCGGGCGCATCCAGTAGCCCGCGAAGTAGGCGAGCGCGAATGTCGGGAGGCATGGGGCGGGCTGTTCGTAGCACCCGGCGATGATGAGGGTGAGTAAGGGTGCGAGTGCGCCGAACCACCAGCGGCGCGTGCGACCGAACTCGACCATGGCCGCGAGGGCCGCGAAGTACGCGGCGGCGGCGAGGGCGGTGACGAGGGAGGAGGCCCAGAGGACAGCCTCGAAGTGGGAGGCATGCGCGAAGTGGATGCAGACGACGGCGGCGGATGCGTGGAGGCTGATACGGAGACGACGGAGGAAGAGGAAGAGGGCCGCGCCGCAGAGCAGGTGGATTCCCGCTCCGACGGCGTGGACGACGGCGGGGCGATCCCAGAAGACGGTGATGAGCGAGGCGGTGCCGGTCATGTGGATCGGGCGCCAGGGGAGGAGCCCGTCGGCGGGCGCGAACTCGGGCTGGCGGCGCTTGAGGAAGGTGGACTCGTACTGGCCGGTCACGGGGTCGCGTTGGTTGAAGAAGTAGTCGTCGTTCCACCAGCCGAAGTCGCCGAGCAGGAAAAGTGTGGCGAAGGCCCACAGGACGATGGGAAAGAGCCAACCGAGGGGTCGGGTGATCCTGGAGAGATCGAATCCGGGCGTTGGGGCGGCATTCTCGGACTGCATGAGGGGAGAGGTTAGGGGCCCTGGGAGCCTCCTATCATGGATGTTCCATGAACGCCCTCCCGGAAGAAACAACCCCGCCGCTCCCGACTGGTGCCGCGCTGCTCGGCCTCAACAGCGATCAGTTCGTGCGCGCCGCGACGGGGAAGGTGATCATCGATCGGATGGGCGGTCCGCGCGGGGCGATGCGGGCGTACCGCGAGATCTTCCGGACGGGCCGGACGGATATTCCGGGGCTTTCGTTCGAGCCGCCGCGGCTGGCGCACGTGCAGAGCGAGGAGTCGCCCGAGGGGACGGTCGTCAAGTTTGTGACACGGCTGGAGGGTGAGCTCCCCGGCGGTGTGGCGCCCGAGGTGGAGTCGGTGCTGATCCCGATGATCGGCTCCGCCGGAAAGCTCAAGTACACCTTGTGCGTGTCGAGCCAGGTCGGGTGCGCGATGGGTTGCACGTTCTGCGAGACGGCCCAGATGGGGCTGATGCGGTCGCTGACCGCCGCGGAGATCGTGGGCCAGTGGTGGAACGCGCGGCATGTCGTCGGCTTTGACGTCGGCAACCTGGTCTTCATGGGGATGGGTGAACCGATGGATAACTGGGACAACGTGTTCCAGGCCGTCTCGGTTCTGAAGGACCACAACGGGCCGGGCATCGGGGTCAGCAAGATCTCGATCTCGACGGTTGGTCGCGTGGATGGGATCCGCCGGATGGCGGAGAAGATCCGCGAGACGGGGTGGCACCGGCTGCAACTCGCGCTCTCGCTGAACGCGACGAACGACACGGTGCGGTCGTCGATCATGCCGATCAACCGCAAGTGGGCGATCGCGGACCTGTTGGCCGCGCTCAAGGCGTGGCCCCGGTTTGCGGGGAACAAGCTCTGCATCGAGTACGTGCTGATACCGACGGTGAACGACAAGCCCGAGCACCTGGATGAGCTGGCGGCGTTCATGAGCCAGCTGAAAGACGGCGACCGTCCGCTCGCCATCTTGAACCTGATCCCGTACAACCCGCGCCGCAACAGCCCGTGGCCCGCGCCCGAAGAAACGCAGGTCGCCGCGTTCCTCGCGGGGCTCATCGAGCGGGGCGTGTTCGCGAAGCGGCGGCGGACCAAGGGCCGGCAGATGATGGGCGCGTGCGGACAGCTCGGTGCCGCGCACATCCGCCAGCGACGGCTCGTGCAGCCGACGATTTCCGCGTGAGCACTTCACGTCCCACCTCCTTTCGGCTGGCGGTGTGGCGGCTTCTGCTGCGGGTGCTGCTGATCGCGTACGTCGTCGCGGTGGTGGCCTCGAACCTCGTCGACGTTGACCGCAAGCCCCACCACGCTCTGCGGTCCTGCGAGAATTTATCGAAGGACATCGAGTACACGGACGCAAAGGGGCGTGCGCAGCAGGCGCATCTCGCGGCGTGGGGGTTTGGCGGATGGGGAGACCCTGACGAGCACCGCGCGCCCATGGTTCTGCTTCACGGGTGCCCGGGTTCGGCCTCCGATTTCCTCCGGCTCGCGCCGCTGCTCGCCGCCGATGGTCGACGCGTGTTGCTCGTCGATCTCCCGGGGTTTGGAACGTCAGAGCGACGTGTTCACGACTATTCGATGCGGAGCTTCGCTTCCGCCGTGGGCGAGTTGCTCGGCACGCTGGGAATCGATCGCGTTCACGCGGTTGGGTGGTCCAACAGCGGCGGGGTTGTGCTCCTCATGGCGGAGCAGCAACCCGAGTTGGTTTCCAGCATCACGTTGCTCGCGGCGGTGGGGGATCAGCGGTTCGAGGGCTCTGGCAGCTACCACATCGAGCACCTCAAGTACGCGGTCGCGGGCACCGTCGGGGTCTACGGGCCATTTCTCGTGCCTCACTTCGGCGCGCTGGGTGATCGTGACTGGCGGCTCGCGTGCGCACGGTTCTTCGCGGACAGCGACCAGCGACCGTTGGTCGGGATCATGGAGCGACTCCGCACGCCGACGTTGGTGCTGCACGGACGCGACGACTTTCTGGTGCCCCTGCGTGCCGCGGAGCGCCACCACGAGCTCATTGCTCCAAGCCGGCTGGTTGTGCTCGATGCCAATCACTTCATTCCGTTCACGCACGCGATGGACGCGTCGCGCGAGGTCACGGCGTTTGTGGCGGGTGTGGAGACGGGCCAGCCGTTCGAGCGGGCGAGGCGGGAACCACGCCCGCGCGAGCCCGCCGCGGGGCCGGCGCGTGTGGTGAGCCCAGTCCGAGGTGCGATGGGTGGCGCCCCGTGGTTTGTGCAGTTGGTGGCGATCGCGGCGGTGGCGTGGTTCTTTCCCCGGTTGGCTTTGCTGGCGGCGTGCGCGCTCGTTGTCGGTCTGGATGCAGATTGGTTCGTGGCAGCTTTGGGTCTGGCGATCGCGCGGGGGGCGAGGGTTCTGCTCGCGGCGATTCGTGGCCCGCTCCGCGCGAGCCCGGGGTATTGGAAGCGAGCGCTCGGGACGCGTGCGGTGCTCGCCGGATTCGACGCCGGGGCGGTCCCGGAGACACTCGCGCCCAGCCTGCGCAGTGTGTGGTCGTGCGGCGCGGCACGGTCGCACGTGGTGTACTTCGCCTCGGGCGCGATGCTCGCGTGGACGCTGCGATCCGCGATCTTCTTCGTTGCGGGGTGGATCCTCACCGGGTGGATGCTGCCCCGTTACGCGTCCGCGTCGACGTGGGCGGGCCTGGCGATGACGCTGTGCGTGGTCGTTGGGGGCGTGTGGCTTGCGACGCTGCTTCCGACCGCTGCGGGGCGTCGCTCGCTGCGTGCGAGCATCGGGCGTGCGATGCACCATGAGTACTGGCCGGCATGGGCGTACTACCCACCCGTTGTCGCGTGGGCACTGCTTCTCGCGGCCCGCCATCGCTCGTCGCTCACGCCCTTCGCGTGCAACCCCGGGATCGGCAACGGCGGCGGTATCGTGGGCGAGAGCAAGTCGCAGATCATGCACGCGCTCGGCGAGTCCCCGCGGGTTCTCAGGACCGTGCTGATCCCCGCCGGCAGCCCCGATGAGCGTCTCGCGGCGGTCGTCGCCTCCGGTCTTGGGTTCCCGGTGATCCTCAAGCCCGACGCAGGTCAGCGCGGGTACGCGGTGAAGCTCGCGAGAACCGAGGCCGATGTCGTCGAGTACTTCCGGTCCATGACCGGAGCCGCCGTCGCGCAGCCGTACCACTCCGGGCCGCTCGAGTGCGGCGTGTTCTGGGTTCGATCCATCGGTCCCAACGGCGAGTTGCTGGATCGTGGCGAGATTCTCTCGGTCACCGCGAAGGAGTTCCCCTTCGTGACCGGCGACGGGGAGAGGACCCTCGAGCAACTGATCGACCGTCACCCGCGTCACCGCAAGCAGCGCGAGACCTTCCTGGCGAGGCTGGGCGAGCGGTGCTTTGCCGTGCCCGCCCGCGGTGAGCGCGTGCCGCTGGCGGTTTCTGGGAATCACTGCCAGGGCACGCTGTTCCGCGATGGCGCACGCCTCATCACGCCCGCGCTGAATGACGCGATCTCTCGCCTCTCGTTGGGATTCGCGGGTGGCTTTGACTTCGGTCGCTTCGATATCCGCTACGAGTCGGACGAGGCGCTGCGTATGGGCGAAGGGTTCGCCGTGGTGGAGCTCAACGGCATCACGAGCGAATCGACGAACTGCTACGACCCGTCGTGCGGCGTCGTGTGGTCGTGGGGCGTGCTCATGAAGCAGTGGTCCCGCGCGTTCGCGATCGGCGCCGCGCGAAGGAAAGCCGGCGCACGAACGATCGCGCTCCGTGAGATCCCGCGGATGATCCGGGCGCACTACGCCGAGAGAACGGGGAACGCGGTCGCCGATTAGGCGGCCGCGCGGATGAAGTCGTACATCCGATCGAGTTCTTCGCAGGGCTGCGGGTCGACACCGAGCGCGGCCAGCACCGCGGGCGGATTCTCGACGGACGGCTGGAAGCGATGGGTGACGAGCGGGGCGCCGGTGGAGTCGTAGAGGTACGCGACCATCGTCGAGCCCTCACGCGACAGCTCGATGGACTGCCCGTTGAAGCTGAACCGCTGG
>JBEIUO010000237.1:0-5031 GCA_040374335.1 Phycisphaeraceae bacterium | reverse complement strand
TCGTGGGCTTGGCTACGATGGCACCCGAACCCGACGTGTTGGTGATCTTGCTCATCTGCGGTTCCTTGCTCGAATGGGGGCGTACCCGCCCCTGATCGTTCCTTGCCTATCGACCCGCGGTCGCGGTCGCTTTACGAACCGGTCATTCCTAGGCGGATTTCCGGAGTTCTCGGTCGGCCTGTACTTGCAGCGTGTTGATCGCTTCTGCGATCGATGCAGGTGCCAGTGCAGCGAGGGCCGCCCCTCCCTCCACCACGGCCCGGGGCATGCCGTACACGACGCAGGTCTCCGCGCACTGCGCGAGCACCCGACCGCCAGCCGCGTGGACTTCCTTGGCGCCGCGGCCGCCGTCGTCCCCCATGCCGGTGAGCACCACGCCCACGCACCGGGATCCCAGCACTCGCGCGCCCGAACTCAACAACTCGTTCACGCTCGGCTTGTACGGCGCATCCGCGGGATTGGGAGAGACCTCGAGGCGCAGCTCGTTCAGCAACCCCTTCACCAGCCGGCCGTGCTGGCCGCCCGGGATGATGTACGCCGTGCCCGCTTTCAACTTTGTCCCGTGCTCCCCGTGGAGTACTTCGATCTTGCAGGTGTCGTTCAGGCGTTCCGACAGGCTCCGCGTGAACAACACCGGCATGTGCTGGGCGACCACGACCGGCATCGGGAACTCCGCCGGGATCGCCGTGAGAATCTCCTCCAGCACCGGCGGGCCGCCCGTGCTCGAACCGATCAGCACCGCGTCCGCCCCCTTCGTGCTCAGGTTCGGTGTCGGGTCTGCTGGCCTGGCGGGGCCCTTCTGACCTGCGCTCTGCCCACTCCGCGTCTCGCCGATCGCCTTCAACTTCGCCATGAGTTCCTGGCGAACCGTCTCGTTGCCAGCGCCGAACGCGCCGGGATCCTTGTTGATGTAATCCGCCGCGCCCAGACGCATCGCCAGCAGGGCGTCAACGCTCCCCTTCTTCGTCAGCGTCGAGCACACGAGCACCGCCGGCTTGGGTGAGGTCGTTTCCAGCTTGAGCCGCCGGAGCACCGTCATTCCGTCCACGACCGGCATCTCGATATCCAGCGTCACCACATCCGGCTTCAGCGTCTTGATCTTCTCAAGCGCCTCCTCACCGTTGCGGGCAATGTCAACGACTTTGAAGGTCGGATCGCTCTCGATCATGAGAGTGATCGCTTTCCGCATGAACGCCGAATCGTCGACGACGAGAACACGCATCTTGAATCCCCTCTAAGGGCACCGGGAGGCCACAGGTTTCATCGGAGCATCACCGGAGGTGATACAGCGGAACCAATCGATCCGCTTCAATGTCCCGAGTCCCCACACCCCTACAGACCGCCCTCCACCGTCACCCCCAAAAACGCAACGACGGCGGCCTTTCGGCTCGCCGTCGAGAATGCCCAGGAGAGGATTTGAACCTCCATGCCCTTGCGGGCGCTACCACCTCAAGGTAGTGCGTCTGCCAATTTCGCCACCTGGGCGTGGTCGCCCGACCTCGCGGCCGGGGGAGAAATATAGCCGCGCCGCCGGCCGCTTCAACTCTTCCTTCATCGGTCCGAAAACCCGGGGCGGGCCCCCCGCGCCTAAGGTCTGAACCCGGCGACCCTGTTGGCGGTACCCTCCAGCTCCCCCTCCGCGTCATCCCGGGGTCCTTTTTCAGCCTGCGAGGCCCTTTCCGGGCCTTGTCGGAGTTATGCAACCGTCCTTTCCACCCCCGCAGACCCCCTTCGCCGCGCTGGTCCAAACAGTGGCCGCACGGGCGGTCGAGGCGGATGTCTTTGCCGCCGTCGAGCCGGGACCCCATGGGCTCCGGTGCCAAGCCCGGGATGCTGGGGCGCCTGCGTTCTACTCCCTCGTGTCCTCCGAAGGTCGCGTCTGGGTGTGCCTTCAGACCGCCGACCGCTGGCTCAGCCAGTCGATCGAGCAGGACCTGGTACACACGGGCGACAAGATGGACGAGCTGGTGGAAGAGGAGATGGTGGATCTGGGCTACTCCGGTCCTCGTCTGCGGGTGGAGCACTTCCGCTCTGAAGACAAACTGTTCACATTCCGCTCCCCTCTCCCCGCGGAGCTTTCGACCTCCGCGGATGCCGCCGCCCTCGCCCTGCTGGGGTACGAGGCTTGCTTCCGCCGTCTCGGGGATATGGAAGGCGGCGACGATGAATAGCGAACTCGCGGGGAGCGACACATGCGGATCCTGATGCTCGGCTGGGAGTTCCCTCCCTTCATCGCGGGCGGTCTCGGCGTCGCGTGTTACGGCCTGACCAAGGCTCTTGACCGCGCGGGCCACGAGGTCCTCTTCGTGCTTCCCAAGCCCGTTGACCGTGTCGAGTCCTCGCATGTCACGATGCTCGCGCCAGCGCGCCCAGAAGCCGCCAGGACGTTCGTCTCCGACGGGCAGGGTCTCGTCGCCGTTGATGACAAAGGCCGACAGGTGTACGACGCCGCGGGCACGCCGATTTATGCCTTCCGGCACGCGACTTTCCGGGGTGTGCCTTCCGGCTTCTCGAACCCGTACGGACCGGGCGATGTCGGCGACACCTCGACTTACGCCCCTCGCCCGGGTGCCATCGGGGCCTCGCGTGTCGTTGTTGGTGAGGTTCCCGGGGAATCCCATGTCGAAACCTGGACCGCACCCGCCGCGGGCGCGCCGGGCGCAGCGACCCAGCTCCCGCCATCGGGTTCGATGGGCCGCGGCGCGGGTGCCGGCTACGACGGGCTCGACCTGATCCAGGAAACAGAGCGGTACATGCGGCTCGTGGTCTCGATGACCCGGGGCGAGAAGTTCGACGTGATCCACGCCCACGACTGGCTTACGTATCCGGCGGGGCTCGCGATGCGCGCGGTCTCTGGCCGCCCGCTTGTCGTCCACGTCCACTCCACCGAGTTTGATCGCTCGGGCGCGAACATCAACCAGCGGGTCTTCGACATCGAGAAGGCTGGCATGGCCGGCGCCGACCGGGTTCTGGCGGTCAGCCAGTTCACGAAGAACATCTGCGTACGCCGCTACGGCGTTCCGCCCGCGAAGGTCGACGTGGTATACAACGGCGTCGAACGCGAGACGCAGCAGCTCGCCACCGAGGCTCGCATCGAGAGCACCGACAAGATCGTGCTCTTCCTCGGACGCATCACGATGCAGAAGGGGCCGGAGTATTTCATCGCCGCCGCGAAGCGCGTCCTCGAGAAGATGGACGACGTGAAGTTCGTGCTCGCGGGTAGCGGCGATATGGCGCTGCGGATGATCGAACTCGCGGCGGGCATGGGCATCGGCCACAAGGTGCTCTTCACCGGGTTCCTGCGTGGGCGGGACGTTGAGCGTGTGTTCAAGATGGCGGATTGCTACGTGATGCCCAGCGTGAGTGAGCCCTTCGGGATCTCCGCGCTCGAGGCCATCAGCCACGACGTCCCGGTGATCCTCAGCAAGACCAGCGGTGCGAGCGAAGTGCTGACGCACGTCTTGAAGGTGGACTTCTGGGACACCGACGAGATGGCCAACAAGATCCTCGCGGTTCTGCGGCACCCGCCGCTCTCCAAGACCCTCCGCGAGCACGGGGCCTTCGAGCTCCACCGTTTGACGTGGGAAGTTGCCGCGGAACGATGCGTGGCCAGTTACGCGAAGGCGCTGGTGCCGCCGGCGAAGGCCTGAGGCGGTTTCAGCATCCGGCGTCCCAGGCGGCAAAGAACAGGATAATGTCGTCGCCGTCGACCCCGCCCGATCCGTCGAGATCAGCGGAAGCGAGCGACGAGTCCCACGCGGTGAAGAAGGCGATGGTGTCGTCGCTGTCGGCCGCGCCGTCGGCGTTGAAGTCGCCGAGGCACCCGCGCGAGCGCGGCTTGAGCACGAAGCCGGTGTTCTGGCCGTTCAGGTTGCCCAGGCCAACGATCCAGCCCGAGTCACTGACCGCGGTCGCGTAGACAAGGTGGAATCCGCTCGGGATTCCCGAGACGAGCGCGGGATCGTTGAGGTCGTGGATCCCCGAGTTCGCTCGGTAGAGAAACGCACGCTGGCTCGCGAACACCGTGTTGATCCATCCCACGATCGCCCCGTTGTTGTTCATCGCGGTCGGAGTGACCGCCTGCTGATAGCCCGTACCCGGGAACGGGAGGATGGTGACGCCGCCAGAAGCGGAGTAGATGTACGCGTATCTGCCGACCGGCTGGGTCCCGGCCCGGTATCCGACGATCTCGCCCAAGTCATTGATGTCGGTGGCGAAGACCGGCCCGGTTCCGATCTGCTGTGGGAACACGTCGAGCATCCGCGTGACCCAACCGCTGTTGGTGTCAACGGAGAAGGAGCCCCCGCCCTGAAGCGAGGCGAGCGGGCCGATTGCGACGCCGAGGTTGTTGACGCGGGTCAATCCCAGGGCGCCATCGGTCAAGACCGGCAGCCCGCGAGCGCCGCTCGTCGAGTCCCAGATGTACGGTGTGCGAAGGACCCCTTGCGAGTCGGAGCATGAGCACGTGCTGATCCAGCCGACCGCGAGGCCCGACTGGTTCACATCGGCGAGAAAGGGCTGTCCGTAGGTCATGGGGAGTGCGAGCGGGGTCTGCAGCGTGGAGGTTGAGGTGTCGTACGCCCCGCCGATTCCGACGACGAGTCCAAGGGTACTGACGCTCTGCGGGCTCGCCACCGGGACCTCGGTCTTACCGCGACTCTCGCTCCAGACAAAGCCCGGCGGACCGATGCGGTTGTCCATGGTTGCGTTGCCGCACGCGATTCCGTTGTCGTTGATCCCGGTGATGAAAGTCTCGCCCGCGAGGGGGTTGGCGTTGAATGCGCGGACGATGAAGAGATCGAACTCCGGATCCGCGCGAGCGATGCCGGCGACGAGCAGCGAGCTGGCAACTGTGATGGGCAGAAACAGTGAGCGAAGCATGACAGGCTCCATCCGGGGACATACCCGCCGGGTACCGGCTCCGGGCCGGTACTCCGAGCGGCCGACGTATACTCATGCGGAAAGCACGTAGGGAGCATGTCAGACCACGGAAAAGTTCCATCGGAAGCACGCCCGGCCCCGAATCTCGGG
>JBEIUO010000538.1:0-2906 GCA_040374335.1 Phycisphaeraceae bacterium | reverse complement strand
GCCACGAGATTCACGGCGGTGGGCATCGCAGGCTGTTGACGAATGAGTATCCGTCGGATCTGTACTACCCGTTCAGCGAGACGAGCTACGCGTTGTGCTTCAGTTGCCATGACAAGCAACTGGCGATGGAGGCGAAGGGGAGCGCGACGGGGTTCCGCAATGGTGACATGAATCTGCACTTCGTGCATGTGAACAAGGACAAGAAGGGGCGTTCGTGCCGGGTCTGTCACGATGCGCACGCGGCGAGTTCGGAGAAGCACATCCGCGACGACGTGAGCTACGGGCCGGGCGGGTGGAAGCTGCCGATCAAGTACGAGGAGCTGCAGGACGGCGGGAAGTGCGGGGGCGCGTGTCATCAGCCGCTCGAGTACAACCGTTTGAACCCGGTTGTGTACCCGGCGCGGGCGGGGAACGGCGCGTGGCGGGGAGAGGATCTGGTGCCGGGGGCGGTGGCGCCGCCGGTGGATGAGAAGCGGCCTGCGGAGGTTCCGGGGGAGTCGACGGGTCCGAAGTGAAAGGTGTCCATGCGGCGGTCGATGCCGCGAGTGTGAAGGAGAAGTCATGTTGAACCGTCAAGTGATCGTGCGAAGTGTGGCGGCGTTTGTGGTTGCTGCGGCGGCGCTGACCGCGGGGGCGGACGAGCTGCGGAATGTGAAGAAGGGGGAGGTGGTGCCGGCGTGCAAGCTGCCGTCGATCAGCGGCGCGGTGGTGGAGAGCGAGGGGCTCAAGGGGAATGTGGTGGTGTATGTGTGTCTGTCGGCGGAGCAGAAGCGGTCGGAGCTGGCGGCGGCGGATTCGCAGGGGGTGGTGGGGGCGTTGGCGGGTGAGCCGGTGAAGCTCGTGCACGTGACGGCGGACGTGGTGCAGAAGGCGTACTTCGAGAAGTTGCGTGGGGACAACAAGATCACGGCGGAGCTGATGTTTGATGCGGATCGCGCGTTTTACGGGAAGCTGGGGCTGATCGCGTTTCCGACGACGATCGTGGTGGACAAAGAGGGGAAGCTGAGTAACGTGATCTCGCTTCACGGGGGCGACTACAAGAACACGCTGGACGCGTACGTGCGGTTTGCGCTGGGGAAGCTGACGGAGAAGGAGCTTGGCGATCGGCTGACGGCGAAGGCGTCGGAGCACGGGTCGCCTCGGAGTGCGGCGTCGGCGCACCGGGCGCTCGCGCACCTGATGCGCGAGAAGAAGCAGTACGCGGGGGCGAAGGGTGAGCTTGAGAAGGGGCTGGCGCTCGACCCGACGAACGTGGAGATCATGTTGGATCTGGCGGACATCGAGTTCGTGACGGAGAAGTACGAGGAGTGTGAGTCGATCCTCGGGCGGGTGTTGACGGCGCAGCCGGAGCATCGCCGGGGGAAGCAGTTGCACGGCGCGTGCCTGTTCAGGATGGGGAAGGTGGACGAGGCGAGGGGAGTGCTGGAGTCGGCGCTCTCGCTGAACCCGAGCCCGCAGGTGGTCCACTACTACCTCGGGTTGATCGCCGAGCAGAAGGGGGAGAAGGACAAGGCTCTCGAGCATTACCGAGAGTCGCTGAAGCGGTTTGTGGAGGCGGGGGGTGGGAGCGCGGCGGAGGAAGCGAAGTAGGCGCGGGGCGGCTCACGGTGCGCGGGGCCACTGTGCGCGGGGATAGGCGGGGTTGATAGAAGCAAGCGGCGTTTGGACGAAAGGTGTCCGGACGCCGCGGCTCTATGCGCGTGGGATGAGGGAGTGGTGGTGCCACTGGATGTGGCAGGAGAGGGAGTGGTCGATGTGGATGGTGGAGTAGGTGAGGCGGTGGGGGAGTTCTTGGCCGGGTTGGTGGCAAGTGGTGCGATCGACGAGGGCGGTGTGGATGGGACGGCCGGTGAGGGCGAGGCCGACCTCGGGGCTTTCGTGGATGTGACCGGAGAGGGTGAGGAGGGGTTGGTTGTCGTGGATCCAGTCGAGGAATGCGCCGGAGCCGACGTCTTGTCCGGTCCAGAGGGTGGCGAGGCCGAGGGTGGAGGGCGGGGCGTGACCGACGAAGATGACGCGGTCCATGGGGGGTGCGTCGGCGGTGAGCGCGTCGAGGTGTTCGCGCATGGTGGGGCGGGCGTTGAAGAAGTCGACGGGCGAGGGGATGGTTGTGAAGCCGGAGGGGGTGGAGATAACGCTGCGGGAGCGGGTGGGGACGGGGGTGGAGGTGGGGCGGTCGCGGAGGCACCAGTCCTTGAGGCCGAAGGGGTAGTCGGGGACGAAGGGGTTGCCGCGGATGAAGAGGCCGCCGGGGAGGGGGAGCCACTGGGAGTGGAGGTGGAATGCGGAGGGGTAGGAGGCGAGGGTGGAGAGGAAGGAAGGGAGGAGGGCGGTGAGATCGTCGTTGCCGAACATGGAGTAGGAGGTGATGCCGGCGGCGTTCCACTGGTCGAGAAGTGGTGGGAGCGTGCAAGAGATGAAGCGGGACTGGAGGGCGAGCATGTCGGGGCCCTTGGGGAGAATGTCGCCGCCGTTGATGAAGATGGAGGCGGAGTGGTGGCGGCAGAGGGGCGCGATGGCGTCGTAGGCGCGTGCGTCGCCGTGGAGGTCGGTGGCGTAGAGGATGGTGTTCATGCGTCACCGAGGAGTCGGGAGAGCGCGCGGTGGCAGAGGCGGAGGACGCCTTCGCCGGGGAGGCGGTGGGTTTTGAAGGTAGTGTGAACGACTTCGGCGGAGGTGCCGGCGGTGGCTTCGAGGAGGTTGGCGAGGTAGATACGGGTGTCCGCGGAGCCTTCGGCGGTGTTCGAGAGGGTGAAGCGTGCGATGGTGGAGGAGCGGGCGAGATCGCCGCCGGGGAGCTTTTCGATGGTGACGCGGATCATGAGGTCCTCCGTGTGGTCGGAGGGAGATTCGCGGGGGAGGGGCGTGGGGTTCTGGGAATGGAGGAGCGATCGCGGGGGCGATGG
>JBEIUO010000302.1:0-4344 GCA_040374335.1 Phycisphaeraceae bacterium | reverse complement strand
CGCGTCCGGACCTACCGCGCTACGATCCCTCGCTCCACCCTTGACGCCCTCGTCGCCGCCTCCTCGCGCTTGCGCTCCGGCGCTCTCGAGCTGCGCCGCCTCAGCCCCCCCGCTAGGCCGGTCAAACGCGCCCGCGAGGAATCCGCGAGCGCCTCTGTTCGGCATTCGAGCACCCCGCCCGCCCCAGAGCGGCGCTTCGCAGACGCGCTCGCCAGGTCCCTCGCTGTCGATGAGCTCCTCAAGAAAACCCTCTTGGCGGTGCCCGACTCGGACCCCCTCAGCGAGGCCTTGCACGCCTATGCTGACCGCGTCCAGCCCGCAGACCTCAGCGAGATCCCTCCCGCGTTCGCGGTCGACGGCGGGCTGCCGACCTTCGACAACCCGGCGCTGTTCCTCACGCCGTTCTCGGTGCGCGTTCAGCCACCGCGTACTACCAGGCTACCTCCAGTCCCGCCGCAGCCTCCGCCGCCCGTCGACTTCAAGCCCGAAGGCCTCCGGGATCTGCTCACTCCTGATGGCGTCCAACGCCTCGAGTCCTGGTACAATGACATGTTCACCTACCTGCTGCTCGTCGATGAGCTCTCCCCCATGGTCAGCATCAGCAGGCGCCGCCGTGCCGCCCTACTCGACAAGGTCGCCGAAGGCGACTCCGCATCCATGGACGAGCTGATCTCCATCCTCATCGGCGACATCGACGACGGGCGCGCCACCGACACCCCGGACATACGCGCTTTCCTCCTCGGCGTCGCGCGCTCGCTATCCCCCGTCCGCCCCCTCCCACAGAGCGAGGTTCCGCCCGCCCCTGCCCTGTGGCCCGAGCTCAACCTCACTCTCTGGGACCAATCTTTCCGGCGCGACGACAGCTACCGGGGCCCCTCAGACGACGAGATTCTCAATGAAATCCTCGCCGCCCGCCCAGAACCACTCGCCCTCGGCGAGTCCTGCTTCGTCCCGCACGCCAGGAGCATCGTCTGGGACCTTCGCCGCGCGCCGCCTTGCCCTGTCGATTACACGGCGCCTGTCGACACGCACCTGAACCTCGACTTTGTCCGCGAGGCCCAGCGCGCGCACCCCACGTACCCGGACCAGGAGATGTTCGACCACCTCCTGTTCGGCGTCCGATTCAAGTCGAAGCCCGGCTACCAGATGATCCTCCAGCCGCACCTCTCCTCCCTGCCCCTCGGGTACGAAAACGTGCACAAGGAGCTCCGCCGCCTCCGGGACAAAGGCTTCTTCGAGTGCTTCGAAAACCCACCGTTCGCCCCCTGGCAAACACTTTCAAATGGGGTAGCCTTCAGAAAGCTGGAACCAGACCGCCCCCGGCGCACCACCGACGGCGGCAGCCCCAGGCGCGGCGACAAGCCAAGACGCACCCCCAGCGCCGCGGGCTTCTACCGGCGCAGTGGGTCCGAGTGGCTCGTCGACACCGACGGCAATCGCGTCGTGCCCATCAACTCCACCCGCTGGCCGGAGGAAGACCTGCAGCGCGGCACGCTCGAGGTCTTCTACCGCAGCTGGAAGGAGCGGCTGCGCGACACCGCCGGCTCGCCGCCCCCCTTCCACCCCCTGGTCTCCTTCTACGGGCCCGGGCTGTCGACGCCCCCCCAGTCACGGCCCCCGTCTCCCAGAGCGCCTTCTTGGCTTGGCGAGGGCGGGCGCCGCGCGGTCATCATATTCTCCGGCGAGCCGGACAGGCCCATGAGCCTCTCCACCCTCCTCCGAAGCCAAGGCTGGTCGGTCCAGAACTTTGACCTGCTCGAGGGCGGCGACGCTCACAACGTCCTGCTCCCCGAACCCGCGGCCGCGATCATCCGAGCTGTCGAGGATGCCCACTTCGTCTGGATGGCGCCTCCCTGCAGCCCCTACTCCGTCGCGGCAGACCACCGGCCGCAGCTCTTCTCGGTCAAGGCCGAGTGGTGGAAGCAGGCTGCCAGCGAGGACGGCATCTGGACGGGGCAGCGTCACTCCGAATGGTCGCTCTACATCTGGCGCGCGGTGATGATCAGCCGGTTCGTGGGACGCGTCATCCTCTCTTGCTCGACGAACCGCATCTTGTGGGTGGTTGAGAACCCCCCCAGGCGCGACCTCCCCGGCGTCCTCGGCTACTGGGAAGAGTTCGCCGACTACGGGACCTTGTGGCACGCGCTCAACGCCGACCCCCGCATCTCCGCGGCTGTCTACCACGAGGTCACATTCCCCTACTGCGCGCTCGGCTCGCCGTATCAGAAGGCCACTACCCTTCGGTCTAGCTGCCGCTCCCTGATTCTCGCCTTCCACGGGCTGGTCTGCACGCATGACAGGCATGAGGAGCGGCTGCGGGGGGCGACGACCGACGGCCTCTCCCGGACCAGGCTCGCTGCGGCCTACCCTCCCGCCCTCATCGAACGCGTCTGCCGAGCCGTCGGGGCCGAAGTTCCCCTCCCCTCCGCCGAGCAGCGCGACAGCGACGGCGATGAGGGCGCGGGACCGAGCGCGTCTACCCGCGGCCAGCTCTCGCTCAGCTCGCGCCCCGCGGCCCCTGCCCTCCGCCTCGGGCGTGTCGTCGACGTCGACATCACCCGCGGCGGCCCCACTCCGTCCTTCGCTAACCCTTTCAAGATGGGCACCCATGGGACAGACGGGCGTCTCCGCGGCATAGCAACGGCAACGTACCGCGCTTGGTTGTCGGCCCGGACGGTCAAAGCGAGCCAGTGGCCCACGGCGCTGCCCGTCTCCAAGCTGGTCGCGGATCTCACCGGCGACGCCGTGGAGGCCGCCCTCCACTCCCTCTTCGAGCGCCATGGTAAGACCTGCCGTTACCACTTTGTCTGCGGTTCGAGGTGCTACGGCAAGGCTTGCCACGGGCAGGCCCTCGTCGAGCTGGCGGCCCAGATCCTCGACGGGTCCTCGGAACCCCCGTTCGCTAAGGAGCTCAAGATCACGGTCCCCGAGACGATGAACGACCTCGCCGTTCTCATGCACGTCTCGTACCTCACGGACGGCGCCCTGCCGGTCATCCAGATCGCGACCGACGTCTCCGATTTCTTCAACCAGCACCGTCTCCACCCCTGCGAAGTTCCGCGGGTCGGCCTCATCACCCTCGACCTCGACCTGCTGCTCAAGGCGGCCGGGCGGCTGCGCCGGCACCACCCCAGCTTCTGCAACGTGGCGGACCTTGTCCTCGGCTATGGGCTTTTCTTCGCCTCCCAGATCGGGCAGCGGCACGCATACCTGCTCTCGTTCCTTTGGCTCGTCGAGATGCTCAAGGAATGCGGCCCGGTCGTCGCGGCTCTCTGCGTCCGGTTCCCGATCCTAAGTCGCTGGATGGAGGAGCGGCGCAAGCTCCTGGAGCCCCCGGAGAATGGGCTGGACCCGACGGAGAAGGTGCGCCTCGGCCAGTCGCAGCTCTTCGCGATGAGCATGTACACCGACGACGCGCATAAGAAGATCCTCTCGGTGGAGCTCGCGGTGCTCGGCCTGCGGAGTTGGCTGAAGATCACGTCCGACCTGAACCTGACCATGGCCATCGTCCAGAAGCAGATGATTGGCCAGGTCGTCACGAACCAGGGGCTGCGCTTCCACTCGGGCCTCGGCATCGTCTACGTCCCCCATGACAAGCTCCGCCGCTCGTTCGCAAGCATTTCGGAGGCGGCGGCCGGCTCCCTCTCGCTCCGCGACTACCACTCCCTCCTCGGCCTGCTTCAGTCCCTGATCTTCGTGGTCGGCCTCCGGCGTTCGGCAACTTTCGGCCTTTGGGAGCCGCTCGCCTCGGACGCCAATCCCGAGCACCTCCTGGTCCCTTCGCCGGCTATCCGCGCGAGGCTGGCCGACTGGCAGGCGCGCCTCGCCGAGTGCGCCGGCGCCTCCTTCGAGTCTGGAGTGGAGCGCTCTGCCGAGGAAAGCAGCGCCCAGCTCCCCAGCCCTGCACGGCTGGCCTACGTCTTCCGCAGCGACGCTAGCAAGGAGGGGGCGCGCATGTCTGGCCTAGGCGGCTGCCTAGGCGGCAGAGGTTGGCGCTACCCCGATCATGCCGCGCTCTCGGCTGACGAGCTCGGGCTCCCGGTGGCGGTCACGGAGTTCGTCGCCTTCTTCGGCCAGGTTGAAGCCTTCGGCGACGGCGTCCCCGACGAAGCCCTCGTCGTGGCCGAGGTCGACGCCTTGGCCACCGCCCTCAGCCTCACTGACGAGGCGGCCCAGTCGCCCCTGATGCAGGAGGTCTTTTCGGAACTCCAGCGCCTCCCCCAGTTCGTTCGCTTGCGAGATCGGATGCTCGTCGCCCACTGCTACGGCGACGCGAACATCCTGGCGGACGCCTTCTCCAGGGGCGAGCTCGACACCGCTCGCGCGATCTGCCGGCAGATGGGG
>JBEIUO010000157.1:0-6232 GCA_040374335.1 Phycisphaeraceae bacterium | reverse complement strand
CTGCGAAGATCCCGGCGGCGATGCTCACGGGCGTGAACCACGACGCGGTTCGGGCGGGTTCGCTCGCCGCGGGCGCGAGCCTGTTCGTGGAGAAGACCGAGTTCTGCGCGAAGCCCGACGAGTGGATCGCGAAGATGCTGAAGGTCGTCGCCGCCGCGAAGGCCGCGTGAGTTCAGTGCGCGTTGCGGTGGACGAACCCGCGGAAGAGCGTGAGCCAGAGGATCTTGACGTCAAAGCCAAGTGACCAGTGGCGGACGTAGAACAGGTCGAGTTGCAGCCGCTTCTTGAGCGAGGTATCGCCGCGGAGGCCGTTGACCTGGGCCCACCCGGTGATGCCGGCCTTGACGTGCTGGCGGAGCATGTACCCGCGCCAGTCTTCGCGGAACTTGAGGATGAGTTCGGGGCGTTCCGGGCGCGGGCCGACGAGGCTCATCTCGCCGCAGAGGACGTTGAACAACTGCGGCAACTCGTCGAGGCTGGTGCTCCGCAGCCAGCGTCCCACGGGGGTGATGCGTGAGTCGTCGCGTGCGGTCCAGCGAGCTGGTCCCTGCTCGTCCTCCGCGTAGTACATCGTTCTGAACTTGTAGATGTTGAACTGTTCACCGCCGAGACTGACGCGGCGCTGCTTGAAGATCACCGGGCCGGGGCTGGTGGCGCGGATCACCAGAGCGATCAGGATCATCAGCGGCGAGAAGAGCAGCAGCCCCGCGAGCGAGCCGACGAAGTCCAGCACGCGCTTGCCGATGCCGCCGAGCCCGTGCTCGCTCGGGCACTCGCGCACGCTCAGGATCGGCATGCCGTCGAGTTCGTGGACGCCCATGCTTTGCGGAACGTACTTGGGCGGCACGTCCGGGATGATCCGCACGTCCACCGCGTACCGCTCGAGCCTCGCGAGTATCACAGGGATCTGTGATGCGCGGGCCGTTGGCAGCGCGAGGTAGACCGCGTCGGGCTTCTCATGGTCCATCAGCTTCTCGAGGTCACCGAGCCCACCCTTCACCGGCCGCTCCGCGCACTCGCTCTGCTTTGTCGCTTCCTGGTGGGAGATGAAATACGCGACGCTGATCCCGGTCCAGGCGTTGCGGTCGAAGGTCCTCGCCGCGATCCGGCCCAGACGCCCCGTGCCGACGATCGCGACGTGACGGAGGTTCCACCCGCGCCGACGGATCGCACGCAGGCCGAGTCGCGAAGTGCCCCGCACCGCCAGCAGCATCACCAGCATCAGCACTGCCATGGTCGCCAGCTCGAAGCGGGCCCCGTCGACGTGCGCCCCCCCGATATCGATTGTCCGCGTCCCGGCCCACGCGCCCATCGGGTGCGTCCCCAGGACCCACAGCACCACGATCACCCCGACGCACGTCGCCAGCGACGCCTTCACGATCTGCGCGAGTTCCGCGCCCAGCCCGCGGTCGCGCCGGGCCTGGTACAGCCCGAATGCCCACACCGCGCTCAGGCCCAGCGGCACCGCGAAGAGCGAGAGCGGCTCTCGCACCACCCGCAGCCACCCCTCCTCGAACCCGCCCTCGACCCACATTCGCCGCGCCGCCCACGCGCTCACGCACGACGCCACGATGATCGTGGCATCGGCGACGCACAGCAGTGCGACGAAGAACTGGTGTCGTTGTTTCAGCACGCCCTACGCATCCCCTTAGTCCCCTTCGAGCCGCCCCCGCGAACGCTGTCCTCTGAGTGTCGCCCCCACCCCGCGTCATGTCAAGAACATCGACGCGGGCAACGTTTTCTCGTCAATCCTCCCCGTCAGCCGCCGCCCGTCCACTCCGGTCCCTGACGCGGAGGTGGGGTCTTCCCCGACAGTTGACGGAGGAGTTCCTTCTCGGGGTCGGTCAGCAAAGCGGAGGGCGGAGGAACAACGCGGACGACCGCGTACAGGTCCCCCATTCGTCCTTCCGCGTCTTTGATGCCCTGCCCCTTCAGCCGCAGCCGCCTGCCGCTCGCCGAATCGGGGGGGATGCGGATCTCCGCCGATCCTCCCAGGGTCGGGACGGAAACCGCTGCGCCCAGCGTGGACTCCGCGATAGTGACGGGCACCTCGATGGTGAGGTCCAGCCCCTTGCCGGGAGCGTCGGGGTTGCCTCGGACGAATAGGGGGTGCCGGGCGACGTGGACCGTGAGCAAGAGCTGAGCGGGTTCGCCGGAGGGGCCCAGAGGTCCTTGCAGCCGCAGGACCGCGCCTTCCTCGACGCCCGCCGGGACTTTGACCTCGACCTCGCGCGACTTGCCACCAGCGCTGATCCGGATGGACTTCTTGCCGCCCTTCGCGCACGTCATGAAGTCGACGTCGAGATCCTCCGCGAGTTCGATGGGGGCCTGCGGACGTCGCCCCCTCGCACCGCCAGCGTTGAAGGGGCCGGTGGAACGCGCGGCGGGATCGCCGCTGAAGATGGACTCGAAGATCGACGAGAGGTCGTCGGGGTCGAAGTCCATGCCGTCGATGTTTATGCCGGCCTGGCGGGCACGCGGGCCGGCGCGGCCGCGGGCGCCTTGGCCCGGGGGGGCGGCACCGACGCCGGCCTCGAGTCCGGCCTCGCCGAAGCGGTCGTAGAGGGAACGCTTCTCGCGGTCGGAGAGAACCTCGTAGGCCTTCTGCATCTGCCCGAACTTCTGGGCTGCGTCGGGGGCCTTGTTGACGTCGGGATGGAGCTTCCTCGCGGCGGTGCGATAAGCCGTGCGGATCTCGTCGTCCGAGGCGGACCGCTTTACCCCGAGGATGTCGTAGAAATCTTGGGCCATCAGCGGGTCATCGTAGGGGGAGCAGGCTGGAAAAAGGCGGGGAGGGGAAATGGAGGAATGGTGCGGAGGAAAGAAAACGCCCGGGCGGAAGGGCCCGGGCGTTGGTGATCGTGGAGGAGATCAGCGGGGGTCGATCAACCCTGGCTGATGATGCGGGCGAGGAGGCTGCTCGCGTTCTGGCGGCCGAGGTAGAAGTTGGTCCGCTCGATGCCGTCGGTGGGACCCGAGAGGCGGCGGTTGGTGTTGGAAAGGGCCCAGCTCGCGTCGGCGGCGACGGGGTTGGCGGGCGAGTTGGCGGACTGGATGTCGGCCTCGCCACCGACGGCGTAGGGGTCGGTGACGCGGAGGCCCATCAGTTCGCCGACGCGACGGCCGACGGCCGCGGTGAGCGACTGGACGTAGGTGTCGGCATCGTCCTGCGTGGGTCCGAGGCCCAGGAGGGCGAAGGACGGGGCGAAGATCACTGCCTCGTCGTTGAGGTCGGTGTTGAAGGGGTCGGAGTGCTGGCTGAAGCCGTAGGGCTGGGTGCTGAAGAAGCCGGCACCGAGGAAGAGCGAGTTGAGGGAGGCGAAGGTATCGAAGAGGGGTGCGAGCATGTCCACGCTGGAGGAGAGGTAGACGGTGGAGTAGTCCTCGAAGGCGAAGTCGGAGGCGTTGTTGGAGAAGGTGACGTCGAGGCTGGCGGCGTCGTAGACGGCGTTGAGGCGGGAGATGAGGCTGTCGATGATGTAGTCGCGGACGGTGGAGCCGTTGGCGAAGGAGCCGCGGAAGCCGAGGGTGGAGGCGTCGAAGGAGTTGAGGTTGGTGACCTGACCGGCGACCTGGAGCCAGTCGACCGAGCCGCCTTCGGTTTCGATGAAGACGTTCTGGCTGGTGGTGGCGCGGGTGCCGGTGCCGATGGTGTCGAGCTGGATGGTGTAGTCGGTGTTGTAGACGCCCTGGACGTAGAGGGCGAAGCTGCCGTTGCCGGTGCCGCCGAGGCGTTCGGGGACGACGAACTCGATGAAGTAGTCACCGTTGGCGTCGAAGCCGTACTTGGTGGAACCGTTGTCGGCGATGACGGTGTTGGCCGGGCCGCCGTTGGGGCTGAAGTCGGTGGGGCTGAAGACGAGGGTGGCGTCACCGAAGCCGGAAGAGTTGGTGGTGTCGAAGAGGCCGAGCTGGACGTCGCCGCGGCTGTCGTTCTGGAGCCCGACGATGGTTGTGACGCTGCCCATGTCGGCGCCGAACTGGGCGAGCTGCAGGGTGAGCCGCATCTTGGTGCCGGCCTGGATGGCGAGGCGATCGTTGAGGTGGAAGATATCGATATCGGCGGCGATATCACCGGGGACGCCTGCGTGGCCGCGGGCGCCGATGGCGGACTCGATGGTGCGTGTGATGGTGCCGGAGGCGTTGCGGGTGACGTTCACACCGGAGTTGTTGCCGCCGGTGACGGTGTCGTCGGCGGTGTTGGCGATGCCGTCGGCGCCACGGTTGAGGGTGTAGACGTAATCGCGGACGGTGATCTGGGTGACATCGTCGCCGGAGCCGAAGACGCCGTCGGCGCCCGCGAACTGGAGGATCGGGGGAGCGTCGACGATTGCCGCGCCGTCGCCGGCGTCGGTGTCGGCGTTGAAGCCGGAGTCACCGTCGTCGAAGAGTTCGAGGGTGAAGGAGTACTCGCCGGTGCCGCCAACGGCGCTGACGACGTTGGGCACTTCACCCGCCGCGGCGACGCCGGCGTTGCTGACCGAGATGTAGTACACACCGGTCTGCTTGATGAAGAAGGCCTGTGCGAAGGTGATGTCGACCGCGTCGGCGAGGTCGGTGGGGAGCGTGGTGGCGACGTCGTCGGAGCCGATCTGGGCGATCGGGGTTCCGTCGGCGGTGTGGAGAACGAGGTCCGCACGGCTGGCGGCGCCCTGCATGCCACCGAGACGGAGGATCTGGCCGGCCTGGATGGTCAGCTTGTAGATATCGACGTCGGCGGCGAAGCGGAAGAAGTTGGCGTTGATATCGGGGTGGTCGCCGATGAAGCCGCGGACGGTGGTCTGGATGTTGGTGTCGACGAGGCCGTCGGGGGTGTAGTTGTTGTCGAGCATCACGTCGAGGTTGATGGGGGCGTAGAGATCGACGCGGTGGGACAACGCGCCGTTGACGAGGGTGACGGTCTCGGCGGTGAACTTGTCACCGGCGTCACCGATGATCACGTCCTGCGAGTAGTCCTCGCCGGAGGCCGCGAAACCGTCGCCGTTGCCGTCGACGATCGCGCCGCCGAGCTTGGCGCGGAAGAGAGCCTGCTCGATCTCGAAGCGGTAGAGGCCCGGGCCGGGGCGGCCGGGGACCTGGGGCTGGTTGGCGCTGGTGACGTTCTGGGAGAAGGTCACGAGGATGGTGTTGGTCGACGGCTCGTTGGTCAGGGTGTAGTCGATGCCATCGATGAGGCGGATGGTCTGCTCGCCGGTCCCGCGGATCTCGAGCACGCTGATCGCACGGGCGGCGGAGCTGAAGTCGATCGCCTGGTTGAAGACCATGCGTGCAGAGAACACGCGGCCGGTGGTGCTGGTGACCACATCCGTGACTTCGACGGAGCTGGGGAGGAGGGCGGGGGCTTCGAGCTGGAGGTTGCCGTTGCCGACGAAGGCGGCGGCAGCTGCGCGGACGGCGCCGATGGTGCCGTTGGAGGCGATGCGGTAGCTCTCGCTGGCGCGGGTCGAACCCGTCGCGGCACCGGTGATGGTGACCGGTCCGATGTTCGAGCGACCGGAGGAGATGCGGTCGTCGGCGGTGCCGTAGTAGGCGTCGGTGCCACGGGAGTAGCCGGCGACGATGTTGGAGCGGGTGAATGCGCCGGCGACCGTGACGGAGGCGATGGAGCCGGAGGAGAGGACGTCGGAGGCGGTGCCGGTGCCACCGAAGAAGCCGTCGGTGCCCAGATCGGTACCGGCGCTGATGGTGGACTCGGTCATCGCACCGTTGACGACAACGGCGCCGATGTTGTCACGGGCGGAGACGACGGCCTGCGAGAGGGCGCCGGTGCTGAGGGCACCGATGGACCCGCCGCTGCGGACGTTGCCGCGTTCGGTGGTGCCCATGGTGACCGAGGTGATGTCGCGATCGACGGAGATGAGGCCGCGGTTGGCACCGGTGATGGTGGCGGTCCCGAGGCTGATGAGCTGGACGCGGGCCTCGTTGGTGACGTTGGGGCTGGCGGCCCCGAAGTCACCGGTGATGCTGAGCGTCGTGACGGCGGCGCCGGTGAAGAACCCGCCGGAGAAGCCGACGAAGGCCGCGGTGGTGACGTTTCCGCCGACGCGGAGCGTGCCCGTGCCGCCGAAGGCCTTGAAGCTCATCGTGGTCACGCTGCCGTCGATGATGAAGTCGCTGTCACCGTCCACGGCGCTGTTGACCGTGAGGATGCCAAGCGACGAATCGTCCTGCGTGACGAGGTCGAAGTTGGTGAAGGAGCCGGTGGAGACCAGCGTGAGGTTGGTCGCGGCGG
>JBEIUO010000546.1:0-2871 GCA_040374335.1 Phycisphaeraceae bacterium | reverse complement strand
TCTGCTCCATCCTCCGGCGAAGCTCTTCACGCTCGCGACGTTCGCTGTCCAGCTGATCCCGAAGCTGCGCCATCCGCTCGGCGTCGCGCTGCCGATCGGACTCCATGCGATCCCTGAGCGCGCCCACCTCGACCGCGCTCCTCTGCTTCTCGATCTCGATCACGGAATCAGCGCGGTTGCGCTCCGCGTCGAGGATCGGCTTCAGCATCTCACGCGCCTGCTCGACGTTGCGCTCGGCCCTGGACTCGATGCGCTGCTTCTCCAGCCGCTCCTTGTCCATCGCGTCGGTCACAACCTTGAGCGCGGCCTCGGCCAGCTTCGGGTTCTCTTGCTGCTGTTGTGCCATCTGCATGATCGGCTGCGGGGTGGGGGCCGCCGCAGACACAGCTGCGTCCTCTCGGCTCTGCTGGGAACGAGGGACGCGCGAGTAGATCGGGTCGCCCGCGATCTCCACCCGCACCGAGTCGTAGTGCTTGTAGCCGTTGGGCGTGCCGGGCTGGGGACCGACCACCCGCACGAGGTACGTCCCGCCGCCGTAGTCGCGGGCGATGAAGCCCTCATCGATCGGCTGATCGTACTCGTCGTAGAAACCGTCAGCCTTCCGACCTCCGGGGAAGATTTTCGGCCAGGACCGGAACACCTGAAGCCGGAACTCGGGCTTGCTCCCGATCCCGTACTTGGAAACCAAGTCTCCGATGGTCTTCACGTTCTCGACCGGCTTCGGCAGGTCGGGGACGACCGTTGCCAGCGCTTCCAGCTGCTCCATCGTGATCGCCTTCTTCGACTCCGCGGTCGCCGCGGACTTCTGAGGTACGGGCGCGGGGGTGGGGGGTGCCAGATCAGTCATGGGCTCCGCAGGAAGCTCCTTCGGCATCAGGTCAGGGTCGGGCTCGTTGACCGGCGCAGCAGCAGCCACGACGCGGCGCTTCTTGGTGCCGTTGCTCTTCGCAGACGGCTTCTCGTCCAGCGAGCCGACGATCTCATCGACCTCGGCCTCTGTGACGTCAGCCCTCCTCACGCCTCGGGCTCCGGTTCAGCCGCAGCAGGGGGCGGCTCGTTCGAGGTGGGCTCGTCGGCCTCGCCGTCGTCATCTTCGTCCTCATCCTCGTCGTCGTCGCCCGCGGAGGCGGCACCCTGAAGCTCACCGTAGAGGCGCGAGAGGCGCTCCGCGACGACGTTCCACTGTGCGCCGACCTCATCGTCGCCGGGCAGCCTCTTTTCGAGCAGGGTGCCGAGCGCGTAGAACTCCTGCATCAGGTCGTTCAGGGTCTGCGCGGACACGCCGCCGCCCTCGTCGCTGACGTCCACACCGGCCGCCTGGAAGTTGCGGACGGCCCACTTGCGGAAGCGGATCATGTCGTTCGCGTTCGACATGGCCGTGCTGTAGACGTCCTGAAACGCGAGGCCGAACATCCCCACCATCCCGATCATCTGGGGGTAGAGGTACTGGGCGATGAACTGGCGAAGCTGCTCCGGGTCCGAGAAAGTCGGCCGGTTGCCCGACTTGTCGCGAAGCAGCTTCTTTCGCTCGTTTTCGAGTCCGTCACGGAACCGCTGGATCCCCGGAGCAAGCTCCGGCCGCACGTCGTTTTCGCTCACGCTCACCTCACAGGTCGATTTCGCCCGACTCTCGGGCCATTTCCTCGGCGGCACGACGCTGCCGAAGTTCGTGATCACGGATCAGCCGCATCGAGTTCGGATCCTGCGGAGAGCGCGAAGTGCAGGCGTAGATCGCCGTCTCCCCGATCTCCATCAGTTCCGACGCGGTGCTCATCCGGCGGCAGTACCGACGGATCTGGCGCATCTTCGCGAACCCCTTGGCCGTGCCCTCGGCATCGGTCAGGAACGCGATGTAGTGATCGCAGTACGGCCTGCCCTCCGCTTCGAGGCAGACCATGTTCTCCGAAGTCAGACCCGGCGCAGGCCCAGGCGGCGCTTCGCCGCCCATCCGCACCCCGCCGTCCTCGGCAACGCCGACCGCGAGGTAGCCGGTCTCGATGTAGTCCTCCGACCTCGTCGCCAGGGGCTTCTGGCTCTTGGGGGCCAGTTCTACCGGACGCTCGTCGTCACCCGCGGAGCCGAACACTCCGCCTTCCGAGCCGCTGTCGTTCGTCATGCGAGGCGCACCCTAACCAGCGTCAGACACTCTTGCAACCCAGAAAGGTTTATCACCACTAGTCGGGAGCAAGGGACGCCTGTTTTCGTGGGCGTTGCCCATGTGAGAGGCGGGGGTCGTTTCGGGCACGTCCCCCCCCCCCACCGCAGCGGAACGGGCGGGGCGAGCCGCCCGCCGAACCTGCTACCGGCGCGCAGGCCGAGGGAAAACTGGACGGCAAGAAGCCCGCACGGGCGCTGACCGCAAAGCCCCTCGCGGGCCACCCCCGAAAACCCAGGAGCGGCCGTCGAAAACCCAGGAGCCGAGCAACCGCAGGCAGGTTTGATTCTGCGTGACGCCACCCCCGCGCCGGTCAGGTGACTGTGTAGGACAACCTCCTACCAAAGTTGCGCGACGTTGAAAAAAGTTGTGGCGCGCTGCCGAGATCGCGCTACAACAACCTCGTCCTGGCCGACACGCCGGGCGGAAGGAGAGAGAGACATGGATCAGCGTGAAGTGCGGGCGAAGGAGTGGGAGGCGCGGACGGAGGAGTGGGTGGCGGCGGAGGCGGCGTCGCGGAGGGCATGGGCGACGGCGGGCGCGGCGGCGGAAGCGGCGTATTCGGTGCGGGCGGCGTGGTTGCGGGCGCAGGATGCAGGGCTGGCGCGGGCGGAGGAGTGGGCGAAGGTGCTGGCGGAGATGGAGGCGTGGGAGGCGGAGGCGGCGGCGGAGGCGGAGGCGCGAGGGCGGGCGCTGGAGGAGGCGGTTGCGGCGGC
>JBEIUO010000285.1:0-4487 GCA_040374335.1 Phycisphaeraceae bacterium | reverse complement strand
TCGGCATGGGCATCGACCGCGGCGACGTCCGCACCGTCGTCCACGCCACCATCCCCAAGAGCGTCGAGGCCTACCAACAAGAAACCGGCCGCGCAGGCCGCGACGGTCTCCCCGCCGAATGCGTGCTCCTCTACTCCGGCGCCGACGCCTTCATGTGGAAGGACCTCATGCAGCGAGCCGCGGACAACAGCGAGACTCCGGTCTCCCCCGAATGGACCGCCGCGCAGCACGAACTCCTCGACAAAATGGTCCAGATCGCCAAAGGCGCCCGCTGCCGCCACCGCGCGCTCTGCGAGTACTTCGGCCAGCAGTACCCGAACGCCGAGTGCGGTGCGTGCGATGTCTGCCTCCGCGAACTCGACGTCATCCCCGACTCGCAGAACATCGCGCGTAAAATCGTCTCCTGCGTCGCTCGCTTTCGGCACCACGCCACCCACACCGGCTCCCCCGCATCCGCCTTCGGCGCATCGCACCTCGTCAACGTCCTTCGTGGCTCGAGAGAACAGGCCGTCCTCGCACGCGGGCACGACACCCTCCCCACCCACGGGATGCTGAAGACCCATTCCGTCTACGAACTCCAGTCCTGCATCAGCCAACTCATCGACGAGAACTTCCTCGTCCGCCTCGGCGGCGAATACCCCGTCGTCGACCTCGGCCCCCTCGCCGGAAAACTCCTCCGCAACGAAGTCACCGCCTCGCTCGTCCGTGCCCAGGAATCGCTCGCCGCCGAAGGCGCGGGCGCACGACGCAAAGTCGACCGCGACGCCCGCCCCCTCACCGCCGTCGAACAACAGTTGTTCGAAATGCTCCGCGTCTTCCGCCGCCAACTCGCCGAGTCCCGCGGCATCGCGCCCTTCCTCATCGCCAGCGACGTCGTCCTCCAGGAACTCTGCCGCGTCCGCCCCACCCGAATCTCAGGCCTCACCGGGGTTCGCGGCATCGGCACGCGCAAAGCCCACGAACTCGGGCAGCCCGTCGCGGAGTTGATCGCGACGTTCTGCCGCGAAAACGGTATCGAGGGCGATCAGCAGCCATCGCGCGACAGCAGCGATGACGAGAGCCCGCTCAAACTCAGCGCGGGTGCCGCCGAGGCCATCGAGAACTTCCGCCGGGGCGACTCCATCGAACGCGTGATGGAGTCCACCGGCCGCGCACGCAGCACGGTGGTGGGGTACCTCTGCGACTACATCGTCACACAGAAGCCCGAGACAATCGCGATCTGGGTGCAGCAGTCAGACGTCAGCCGCGTGCTCGACGCCGCGAAACGCGTCGATCGCACGTCGCTCCGCGCCGTTCGCGATGCCCTCGTGGAATCGGGAAACGAGGAAATCGGCTACGACATCATCCGCATCGTGCTCACGCACGAGCAGACGCGGTCGGTTAATCCCTGAACTTCTCGTGGCACGTCTTGCACGACTTCGCCACGATCGAGAACTGCGCCGAGAGCTTCGCGACGTCCGTCTCGCCCGCCGCCAGAAGATCCTCCAGCGGCTGCACCGCGTCCGCGTTGTGCTCAAGCCCCGCGCGGAACTCCTCACCCTCCCGCGCCGCTCGCCCACCCTGGGCCGACACCCGCAGCAAGTCGGCAAGTCGCCCCGCCTCCGCCGCTGGCTCCAGATCAGCCCGGTCTGCCGGCGACTTCCACCCAGCCTTCTCCATCGCCTTCAAATGCTCCATCACCTCATCCATCTCGACCATCGACGCCACAAACGTCCCCGGCTTCGTGATCTCCGGGAAATCCGCCGGCACCGCGTCAATCACCGACGCCGATAGCACCGTCGCCTCGCTCGCGCACTTGTACAGCCCCTTGTACCCCGGGGCAGTTCCCGAGACCTTCATGCGAGCCACCCCCTGCTCATTCGTCGACCATCCCATCGCCGCAGTAACAGTCGCCGCGGCACCCGCCGAGCGGTGCTTCCCGTGGTGGCAGTGGATGTACACGGGGCCCTTCGCCAGCGAATCCCGCGTCGCCCGAATCAACTCCAGCTTGCGTTCCTCCGAAAAGCCGTCGTAGCCGATCGGCAGATGGATGTAGCGCATGCCACGCTCCTTCGCCGCCTCGACCTCCGGAATCGCCCCGTCCACACTGATGATGGTCTTGATCCCCATCCCCGCGAGCGCATCAAAGCCCGCATCACCCTCCGGAACGCTCCCCGAGTAGTAGTTGTCGTGGAACGCGACCACGTTGTGAAGCCCGGCGTAGTCGCGGGGCTTGGTGTCGGTCATGGTGGGGGGGGTAACCGTAGTGACGCCCGCCGCACTCGGTTTGGAAGAGCCAGCGCACGCCGCGAGCAGGAGCGTGGCAGACGCGAGCAGGCAGATCGCGAAGCGATTGGTAGACATGGTCGAGCTTCCTTATCCCGGGTCCCCTGATGTACGCAGAGGCGGTGATCATTGTTACGGGTTCGGGGCGGTACTTGTTCCGCGTTTGCCCGGAGGGATCGAGGCGGTGACCGTCGCCGTAATGGTCCCGATCACCAGGTGCCAGGGCCACGCGAGCTTGAAGGCCGACCAGGACTCAAGGCCCAGGGCACCGGTCCACGCGGTCCAGATCTCCCGCCGAAGCAGAAGGACAGTGATAAACCCGACGACCATCGCCGCGATGCACGACGCCGTCGTCCCCCGACGCGAGAAAAGTGCGGTAAAGAACACCCCGAGTAGCCCCGCGTACGCAAAGTTCATCACCGACAGAACGAAGTTGATGATGTCCTGCCCCGCTTGCGCACGCCAAGGGATGCACGCCAGCGCGAAGAGTCCCAGGATCACCCCCCAAAAGGCAATCGCCCACCGACCCACAAGGATGTAGTGCCGGTCAGGTCGAGCCGGGCGGAACGTGCGGTATACGTCGTTGACCAGCGTGCTCCCCATCGAGTTCAGCGACGAGTTGATCCCCGCCGGGCCCGCCGCGAGCACCCCCGCAACCATGAGTCCCGCAAACCCCGGGGGCATCTGCGACAGAATGAACTCCAGGAACACCCCAGAAGACTCGCCGCTCGGTGCAACACGCGTCGGGTCACCCATCAGCCCCGGCCGCTGGTAGTACACCCACAGCAGGATGCCCAGAATCGAAAACGCGGCAACCGCGGGTACGCCAATCAGTACGCCGCTGATCACCGACCACGACCCCTTCGCCGCCGACTTGCACGTCAGCATCCGCTGCACCAGGTCCTGATCCGTCCCGTGGGACGCCAGCGCAATCAAAACAAACCCCGTCAGAATCGTCGCCAGGTTCATGTCCGTGGCCCACGTCCAGTCGTTGGGCCACAGGTTCAGCTTGGATGTCCCAGCCTTCGTCCCCACCTCGACCGCCGCGAGTACCTCCGACCACGGCGCAGTCACCCGCGTGCACAGCCACACAATCGCCGCCGCGGCCGCCCCCAAATACACACAAACCTGCAGCACATCCGTCCAGATCACGGAGTTGATCCCGCCCGCAAGCGTGTACAGCACGCCAAACACCATGAACGCGCCGATCGAAATCGCCAGATGCTCGCCGCTGACATCGCCGAACACCGCCATCGAGACCGGAATCGCTCCCACGTACACCCGCGCACCACTCGCAAACACCCGCCCGAGCATGTACGCGATGCTCGTCGCCAGCTTCGCACCCGGACCAAAGCGAGTCTCAAGCAACTGGTACGGCGTCGTCACGTTCTTCCGGTAGTACGCGGGAATGAACACGCGCGCCAGGATGATCGCCGCGATGATGCTGCCCAGGTTGGTCGCCAGGTACCGGAGGTCGTTGTTGTACCCCTGTTCGGGCACCCCAGTGAAGGTCGCCGCGGACTGGGCCGTCGCCAGAATCGAAATCGCCACCGCCCACACCGGCATCGTGTGGTCACCCGAAAAGAAGGCGGACGCCGACGCGATCCGACGAGCCTTCCACGCGAAGTACGCCCCAGTCCCCACCAGCGCGGCGAAGTACGCCGCGATCACGAGCCAATCGAGTGTGGTGAACGGGTTGGCGGCAAGCGTCGTCACCCCCACACCTTACCCGCACACCGCCCGCGGTGCGAGTCGCACCAGACGCCGCGACGTGAAGGCGCTCCGGGAAGGAGCACGGCAGTGAGCCACTGCACCCAGGCAGAGGCGGGGGAGGCGGGATGGTCGGCAGTGGGGGGAGAACGGCGGGAGAGCCCGAACCGGGCCGGGACCAGCCGCCGGGTCCAAAACGAAACAGCCCCGATCGTGAGACCGGGGCCGTTTGCGAAGCTCGGTTGCGTGTTTCCGCCCGCAACCGAACATAGGAGGAGAGAGAGACAAGACACCGTCAAGTGGAGTACGCCGGAGACGGCCAAGCCGTTCGTCGTCGCTTCACTTTTGAAGTTCGGCTGCGTGTTTCCGCCCGCAACCGAACATAGGAGGAGAGAGAGACAAGACACCATGAATGTGCCACACCGTTTGAAACGTGCAACCAATCTGTAGGAAATATTTCGTCTGTATCGTCTGAAACGACGCAAACCCTGACTCAGACATCGGATACAAAG
>JBEIUO010000207.1:0-5425 GCA_040374335.1 Phycisphaeraceae bacterium | reverse complement strand
TCCAGGTCGAAGTCAGCGGCACATCCGTATTCAGCCTCCTCGGTCCCGTCGCCTCTTCCGCCGACGCCAAGATGGCCCCGATGCTCCGCGACACCAACAACGTTGCGTACCTCCCCGTCGGCTGGATCTACAACGACGCCACGCTCTACGACATCCGCTACACCCCCGGCACCCCCATCTCCTCCATCGACGAACTCGGCCGCGACGGCGTCGGCCTCACCCGCAGCCGTGACGACCAGAAGCTGATCCTCCTCTTCCGCGTCAGCAAGGGCGTCACCCTCAGCCGCTACACCATCGGCAACATCTCCGTCGGAACCTTCGACCCGAATCTGCCGCTGACCATCGACCAGCGCTGATCGCAACCCACCCACCTCGCCCAAAGCCCCGCGCCACCGCGGGGCTTTTTCGTGCGCCGCACGCGCGGCCTACCCTTTGGCTCATCTCAGGAGACCACGAAATGCGCACCCCCGCTGCTGTTCTGCTCTCGGCCCTCGCTCTCGCCGCGAGCCCCGCGCTCGCCCAGAACGAACCCAAGAAGGAAGCCCCCGCGACCGCCGCCGCCGAGGAAGGCGTCACCGTGCTGTTCGACGGCACCAACGGCGACAACTTCCGCGGCTACCGCAAGGACAAGCTCCCCGACGGCTGGGAAGTCGCCGACGGCGCACTCCACTTCAAGAAGGGCAGCGGAGCCGGGGACATCATCACCAAGGAGCAGTTCGAGAACTTCGAGCTCACCTTCGAGTGGAAGATCAGCGAGGGCGGCAACAGCGGCATCATGTACCACGTCAAGGAACTCGACGGCCCCCCCTACCTCACCGGCCCCGAGTACCAGATCCTCGACAACACCAAGCACAACGACGGCAAGAAGCCCGAGACCTCCGCCGCCTCCTGCTACGCGCTCTACGCCTGCAGCGAAGACGCGACCAAGCCCGTCGGCGAGTGGAACGAGTCGAAGCTCGTCGTGAACAACAACAAGATCGAACACTGGCTCAACGGCAAGAAGGTCGTCGAGTACACCATCGGCAGCGACGACTGGAACAAGCGGATCGCCGCCAGCAAGTTCAAGGACTGGAAGGAGTTCGGCAAGCACTCCAAGGGCCACATCGCCTTCCAGGACCACGGCGACGACGTGTGGTACAAGAACATCAAGGTGAAGAACCTCGACGCCAAGGCCGCGCCCAACAAGGAAGAGGCTGCGAAGCCCACGGCACCCGTCGGCTCCTGAGCCCGTCAGCCATCATCATCGCACCCACGAGCCCCGCTCCTCAGCGGGGCTCGTTCACTTTTCCGCACTCGGCACACGTGCGAAGCCCGGCGAGTTCATAACCGCACGCGGCACACTCTCCAACGCGCTGCCTCCGCGACGCCCGCCACCTCGCAACGAGCGACAGCACCGCGAAGGCCACCAGCGTGTGAAGGAGCGCATTGACCGTGAACCCCACCCCAGCGGCCGCAGAGGCAGGAAAGACTCAAAGGCACTAGGCCCGCTCCCTCTGCGCATCCGGATCCCGGATTCGAGGCCCACATCCTCAACCCGGATCACACCGGCACCGCTCAACGGCAGGTACTCGCGTCGCACAGACTCCATCGCACCCATCGGCCACCCGAGAACGTCACGCGTGACAAAGTACTCCGCGAGGCGACTGGAGAGCGTGTTCTGATCCGACGCCTGTTCACGCTTCATGCCGATGCCGCGCCAACGAATCGACTCTTTGCACGCGGGCCACGTAGCCGGGACCGGCGCGGGCCACGAATAGGTCGCACCGGGCACAACCGGGACCGTGAACGTCGTGGGCACCGCCTGCAGCGCGAGCAGCCAGCACTGGCCAACGGTGATCACCGCGCCCAACACCGCCGCGACAGTGATCCGTCCGATCATGCCCATCGGAGTCCTCCTGCGATCACGGTTCTACGCGGGGCGGCGGACCGCGTTTCACGCGGTAGGCTCGCGCAGCCCTTCGAGCGAGTAGCCGCACCGCTCGCAGCAGCACCGGTGCCGCCGCAACACCCGGCGCGCGTGAACGAACGCACCGAAGGGGACGAACACCGCCGCGGCAAACAACAGCGCGTTGAACGCGAACCCGAACGGGATCGGCCGCAGCGGGAGGTAGGCTTCACCCGCCGGACGCGCTCCCGCGGGGGCACTCCCCCACTCCCTCGCGCGGATACCCGAGTCGAACGAGACCGCGGGCACTTCCAGGCCCGCGCCGTGCATGCGCCGACTCTGCATCGCCATGAGTGGCCAGCCTGATCCATCCCACTCGACCTCGCGGGGCACCGGAGAAGCGGTTGTATTCCACGTCCGCGCGAAGACGCGACGCACCATCATCCCAGGCTTGGTCGTCGGCCACTCGAGAGTCCCGACGCACACCGCGTCGGTCGGCCAGTCACTCGGCGGAACGAGTTCCCACGGCCTGAATCGATCGTCGCCAAAGAGCACCTGATTCCACGGACCCGTCTCAACACCGGGGGTGCCCAGCGCTCTTCCCACCGGGCGAGGATCCACACGAAGCACGAAGATCCAACTCACCGACACCGTCGCGACCGTGCCCAGAAGCAACGAACCCACGGCAAGTCGAACGATCAGCGGCCTCGACTTCCCGCCGCCGCACTCCGGGCACGTCCCAGTCGGCTTGCGCCTTTGGGTCCGGGCCGCCCATCTCATCGCGGCGAAGAAGGGTCCGGCGACGAGCAGGGTGTTCACAGCGAACCCAAGCGGAATCGGCCGTCGCGGGAGCGTGACCACACCGCCCGCCGCGCCAACACCGAAGCCGGTCTGCTCGTGAACCTCTCCCGGCCACACGGTGCTCCCCATCACGTGCGATTGCATCGCGAGCATGGGCCACCCAGCGCGATCAACGGTCACGAAGCACGACCCGTGCCCGACGACCTCGAGCCGAGTCACGCATTCGACAACCGCGCGCCCGGGAGCATGAAACTCCTGGAGCGTTTGGCACTGCGGCCAGTCACCAGGAACGGACACCGGCCACGCGTGTGGACCGTCCTTGGTTTCCAGTTCCGGCTCGATATCCCACGTTTCGCCGCCCCGCGGTATCAGAATCATGAGCGACCACGACACCACGATCGTGATCAGGATACCGATGAGAAGAGACACCGACATGTGGCGAAGGAGGCGCACGCGTGTCATGGTACCAATCCAAGCAGCGAGTACCCGCACCGGAGGCATTGGACGCGGCGGCGCCGGGACCACTGACGCGCGTTCCAGATCGCCGCGCGGAGCAGGAACAGTCCCGCGGCGAGCACGACAGCGTTGAACACGAACGGCACGAGCATCGGTCGGAGCGGAAGGTATCTCGTGTTGCCGCCGATGCTCAGCGGGATGCCGCTGTCGAACGAGGCCTCGGTAGGACCAACGCCCGAAGTGTGAAACCGCCTCGACTCCATCGCACAGAGCGGCCAGCCCGACGCGGTCCACTCGGCGGACACCGTCGGCCTCATGTGTCCAAACGCTCGCTGGTGCACCTGCCCGAATCTCGGGTATCGCGCAGAACCGGATCGAACGGCCTGGTGCGGCCAGTTACTCGGAGGCACAACCTCCCACGGCGCCCGGGCGGGATCTCTGAAGAGCGCCTCGATCCACGAAGTCTCGATAAAGCTCGGCCGATCAAGGATCGAGAGCCGTTCGGGGACCTTTAAGTTGCGGGGAACGAGCACAACACACCACGCCATGGCAACGACGAGCACCGATGCGAGCGCGAGTGACGTGAGCGACAACGCAAGAACCGGTATCCGCGGCTCACCCCCGCCGCACTCGGGGCAACGCGAAGCCGTCGCACCCCGACGAGCGAACAACGCGAAGCACAGCACGCCGAAGAGCGTCGTGTTCACGAGAAAGGGCAACACACGCACGCGCGTCGGGAGGTGGATCTCGCCCGTTGGCGTGAATGCCACAACACCCTTTCGAAGCGGCCCCCCGTACTCGTCGGCCCCTTCGAGCGTCTCCCACGATTCGAGTGCGAGCATGGGCCACCCGGCTCGCACGCGCCACACGAATCCGCTTTGAAGGGACTCGCTCCCCACACTCGCTCCCGCGGCCGACAACACGATCTCGACGCCCCACGCGTCCTTCACACTTGCCTCGTCTGTCCAACCCTCCGCGGGAGCCAACTCCCAATCATCGGGCAAGGACGTCGGCAGCATCTGATCCAACGACTCGAAGATCGACCCCGCGCGAATCGCTGCGCACCACGCGACCAGCCAGGTCACCAGGGCTCCGAACACCAGCGAAACCGCGATGCGTGTGGCCAGCTTCACGAGCCTCCGATCACTCCACACCTCCCGCGAGCGCGATGAAGGTAACCCCTACACCGACGGCCGACGAGATGTACTTGGAGGTGTAGCGATCGGCCCCGATCGCGTTCGGTGGGATGTGCTTCACCTGGATGGAGGTCTTCCACGCCAGGAGCGCGAGCAACACGATCGCGCACAGGACCGCCACTCCGCCAACGAAGCCTCGTGCCGCGCGGATCCGCCTCATCGGGACCTCCCGTGCCGCCCGCCGATCACATGACCAGCTTGAGCGCGTTCGTCCGCGCCTGGCTGATCGCGTCCTTCACCTTGGAGACATCGGTACCGCCACCCTGAGCGGAGTCCGGCTTGCCGCCGCCTTTGCCGCCGAGGATCGCCGCCGCATCGCGCACCCAGTCGCCCGCCTTCAGGCCCTTCTTCACGTGGGCATCCGGGACTGCCGCGGCAACCGAGACCTTCCCGCCCGCCTCGTCGACGCCCAGGAGCATGACCGACGCGTGCGCACAGCGGTCGCGGATGACCTTGACGGCCGCCTGCAACGCCTGGCGATCATCACCGAGCTCGATGCTCGCCACGACCACCTGATCGTTCATGTTGGACGCACCATCCGCGATCACGCGGGCCTGCTTGACGGCCTCGTCGCGCGCAGCCGCCGCGAGGTTCTTCTCCGCGGCCTTGAGGCGCTCCTGCAAACTCGCCACCGCGGCACGAAGCCCGGCCCGACGCGACACGGACATCGTCGCCGCCTCCAGGTCCGTGATGATCGCGGGCAGCGCCCGCGCGAGCTCCGAGTCGGAGAACATCGACGCGTCCTTCACACGCCCGGCGAACGCATCGGCCGTGATCGCGGCGCCCTCGGCCGCATCGCCGGTGATCGCCACGATACGACGGATGCCCTTGGCGACCGCCTCTTCCGAGATGATCGCGAAATCACCGATAATCGCGGTTGTCGTAACGTGCGTACCACCGCAGAACTCCACGCTCAACTCGCCCCACGCGGGGTTGGCCGGGTTGTCCAGCAGTTCCTGCACGGGTTCACCGATCGAAACGACCCGCACGGGGTCGGGGTAGGTCTCGCCGAACACCGCGCGAAGACCCGAGATCCCGCGGGCCACGTGCAACGGCGAAGGCTCGGCGTACACCGTCAGGTCCTGCT
>JBEIUO010000234.1:0-5086 GCA_040374335.1 Phycisphaeraceae bacterium | reverse complement strand
GCTTCGGCTCGAAGCGGTCGACGGGTGCCTTGGTGTGGGGGGATCGCGGCTGACGGTGGATGTGATGTTGCGTGATGCGGAGCAGCCTGTAGTGGGCGGGCAGTTTTTCCTGGAGTATGACAGGGCGAAGCTGACGTTTGTCGGAGCGGAGCCGGGTGGGGAGCCGTTTGTCGCTGAGATCTTCGAGGCTGTCGACCAGGGCTCGGGGCGGATCGTGTACGGGGTGGGGGTGTTGGAAGGAGTGGGGACGCAGGCGGACTCGGTGTTGGTGCGGCTGAGGTTCGACGTCATGCCCGGCGTGTGCGCCGAGGCGGGGTTGGTGCGGTTTGGCGCGGGGGCGTTGCCGACGCGGCTGACGAACGCGAGCGGGGCGAGCATTGAGCCGGCGTTGAACGATTTGGGGGCGGTGAGCAGAGACTCGGCGGCACCGGTGGTGGGTGCGCCATCGGCGGTTGTGGTGCGGGCGGATGCGGGGACGTGCGGCGCGGTGCTGGTCGTTGCACCGCCTGCGGCGAGCGATGGGTGTAATGGGTCGGTGGTGGCGACGGCGACGCGGTCGGACGGGATGCCGCTCGGAGCGCCGTATCCGGTGGGGACGACGACGCTGACGTGGACGGTTTCAGATGGGTGTGGGAACTCGACGACGGTGCCGCAGGGAGTGGAGGTGTTGCCGCTGAACACGGTGGTGGCGACGGTGGAGATGCAGGGCTTGGTCGGGGCGGGGCCGCACGTGAGGTGCGTTGAGTTTCAGTTGACGCGGGTGGGGGGCGGGGCGCCGGTCGTGGTGAGCGCGGAGGCGGCGTTCGGCGTGGGCGGGATGGCGGTGATTGAGTTCGCGGTTCCGTGCGGGGAGTACGCGTGCATCGCGGCGAGGGACCCGCGGCACACGCTGATGAGGCGGGACGAGGACGACTTTGGGGTGGAGGGGAGTGAGTATCGGGCGCGGTTTACTCGGGGCGGGGCGACGCGGGTGGAGGAGGCCGGGTTTGACGCGTTGCCGCAGGGGAACCTGGACGGGGATGCGTGGGTGGATGTGATCGATTTCTGTCTGTTCATTGAGCGGTATGGGATGACGGTGGGGGTGGGTCCTGGGTGTGGTGTCGCGATGACGGCGGCGCATCCGGATCTGAGCGGGGATGGTGTCGTGAACGAGGTGGACTTCTGGCCGCTGTGGAAGAGCTATCTGGCGGGAGCGGAGCGTGACTGCGCGGGGCGAGTGCCGTCGCGGCTGCTGCTGGGGTTTGGGCCGGTCTGGACGAATCGGGCGTTGAGTCCGAAGGGTGGGCCGGTGAAGCGGCTGGAGGTGGGGGACTTGGAGGCGTTTGGGCTGGGGGCGTTCAAGAAAGCGGATTTGACGGGTGATCTGGTGATCGACTTTCGGGATCTCCTTGCGTTTGCGGGGGGAGCTCGTCCGTGAATCGTGGTGGGAAGTGAGTGAGGTGTCGGAGTCCGCGCCGAGGGCCTTGAAAGAGGCGAGGGCGGTCTGACCGGGAGAGCTCCCCGTTGAGGAGCGAGAAAGGCGACAGCGATGCGAAACGAAGACGTGCGGGAGAACGGGCGCGGTGCTGGGAGCGTGCGTGGGGGGGTGCTGCGGGGCATGAGGCTGGCGGCGGGGGCGATGGCGTTGTTGCTTTCGGCGGGGTCGGCGATGGGGCAGGCGAGCAACTCGTGCGGGGCTGCGCCGACGATTGGTGTGGGGAACTGGGGGTATGACCTTCATCCGGCGACGAACGAGGGGAACTCGGTCGGCCAGTGCGGCTTTACGAGCAGTGCGCCGGACGTGTGGTACAAGTTCGTGGCGCCGTTTAACGGGCTACTGACGGTGTCGACGTGCGACTTGACGCCGGACGACTCGGTGCTTGGGATCTACCTGGACTGTGTGACGCCACTTGCGTGCAACGACGACGCGTGCGACCTTCAGTCGTCGGTGTTTGCGGTGATGGCGGCGGGGGAGACGCGGTACATCCGGATGGCGGAGTACAACGGGGGTGTTCATACGGGGAGTATCGACGTGACGTTTACGGCGTCACCTCCCGGGTGGGACGAGGTTGGGAATGCGGCGGACATGTGCGGGGCGGCGCAGGTGGTGGTGGGGAGCGGCGCGGTACCGGAGATTCGAGGGAATCTTGGGAGTGGGACGGATGTGGACATGTATCGGATCCACATCTGCGATCCGGCGGCGTTTGAGGCGTCGACGGTTGGGGGCGCGGGCTTTGACACGCAGCTTGCGCTGTTTGACCTGAACTGCATGGGCGTGAGCTTCAGCGACGACAAGGATCTGGACGCGCAGTCGGCGTTGACGGGGTTGCATGTTCCGGCGGCGGGGGACTACTACCTGGCGATCAGTGGCTACGACCGGGACGCGTTCGACTCCGGTGCGCTTCAGATCTGGAACGACACACCGTTCAACGTGGAGCGGGCTCCGGATGGTCCCGGCGCGGCGAATCCGCTGGCGCAGTGGGGGGGCTCGGCGACGGCCTTCGGGGTGTACTCGATCTTCCTGAACGGGGTGACGTTTATCTCGGATGGGCTGACGGTGAGCCTTGAGGCGGAGGACGCGTGCCTGAGTGCGGGGCAGACGCAGCTCGTGGTGGATGTGAACCTGAGCGGTGCGGTCCAGAGCATTGTGGGTGGGCAGTTCTTCCTGCAGTACGACCAGACGCGGCTGGACTTTGTTTCGGCGGTGACGGGTGATGCACCGTTCACGACGCAGGTCTACTCGAACGTGAACGAGGTGGCGGGTGAGATCACGTACGCGGTGGGTGTGCCCACGGGTACGGGTACGGTCGCGGACACGACGATGGCGCGGCTGACGTTCAACGTGCTGGGCGACTTCTGCAATGCGGCGGGGCTGATCTCGGTGAGGCCGGGGGTGTTGCCGTCGCGGCTGACGGATGTGAACGGCTTGAGCATTGTGCCGGACTTTGAGAACGCGTGCGCGATCACGGCGGACAGCGTGCCGCCGGTGTTGAGCGTGCCATCGGGGATCGTGACGAACGCGGACGCGGGCTTGTGCACGGCGGTGGTCGCCATTGGCACGGCGACGGCGACGGACACGTGCGACCTGTTCCCGACGGTGTCGGCGGTGAGGAGCGACGCGCAGCCGCTGGATGCGCCGTTTTCAACGGGGACGACGAACGTGACGTGGACGGCGACGGACACGTGTGGGAACACGTCGTCTGGGGTGCAGACGGTGACGGTGAGCCCGTTCAACACGCTCGCGGTGAATGTAGAGCTGCAGGGCTTTGTGAGCCCGGTGCCGTTCCAGCGGTGCGTGCGGTTTGAGCTGACGCCGGCGATGTTTGGGCCGGCGGTGGTTGTGAACCAGACGCTGACGTTTACGGGCGGTGTTTCGGGTGTGGTGAATGTGAACGTGCCGTGCGGGGCGTACACGTGCATCACGGCGAGAGATCCGCTGCACACGCTGCGGCGGACGGACATCGACGACTTCGGGATCGTCGGTCCGAACTACGTGGCGGACTTCACGAGCCACGGCAATCCGTCGTCGCACCCGGCGTACGACGCGCTGCTGGGCGGGAACCTGAATGGCGACACGTTCATCGACATCCTGGACTTTGGCGTGTACATCGGGCAGTTTTCGGCACCGGCTCCGGGCGCGAACTCGCCTTGCGGCACTGTTGGGCCGCACGCGGACGTGACCGGGGACGGGATCGTGAGCACGGGCGACTTCACGTTCATCGCGATCAACTTCATTCGGTTCTCCGAGTTGCGGTGCGATGGGACTCTTCGTCCGGGTGCGCCGAGGGCGGGGCGGTCGCTGCAGGCGGCGATGCCCGAGGAGCCGCTGACGGTGATCGGGGTGGATGAGCTGGCTGAGCGGGGCCTGTGGCACCTGCGGTACGCGGACCTGACCGGTGACGGGTTGTTGGACATCGACGACATCGGGGCGTTCGTGGACGGGGCGCGGCCGGTGACGATGGCGGACGTGAACCGCGATCGGGTGATCGACAAGCGGGACGCTGAGATTGTGCTGGAGAACATGGATTCGCGGAAGCGGATCCCGGCGGACGCGGACGGCGACGGCGTGGTGACGACCGACGACCTGGCGTTCGTGCTGAACCACATCGGCGAGATGCTGGACTGACCCCCAGGCTCCCGTTGTTCCGACTCTCCGGGTTGAGATCGCCCGGAGAGTCTTTCGAGGCTCGGTGCGTTGCCGAGCGGTTGGTTGGAAGGAGCTCGCGGCGGGACCGACTGCGTGAGTGCGGTCCGGGCGGGGCTCGTGGGATGGTGGATCGAATCCAGGAGATCGCTTCGATGAATACGAACAGAATGCGCGTGACGTGCGTGACGGCTCTGCTTGCCGCGGCGGGGATGGCCTCGACTGCGATGGGGCAGTTGGTGAACGTTTCGCCCGCGAAGGCGAACAGCGACATGATCGTGGGCGCGGGAATCCCGGGCAACAACTTCATGTCGGGCTCGGGCGCGGGGACGACGATGTTCCTGAAGGCGCGTGGGCGCGATACGGGCCAGTCGGTGAACACGACGGGGAACACGTTCACGGTGCTGGCGGGGCCGGCGCTTTCGAACCCGGCGGCGTCGTGGTGGGCGACGGACTTCCAGTTCACGCCGCGCAGCGATGACGTGGGCGTGGCGGACTCGGTGCTGGGTCGCAACTACACGCTGACCTATCAGCTCGACAGCAACCCCAGCCCGACTGGCACGACGTTCGTGACGGTGGGCCTGCCTCTGTTTGACACGGGCGCGGGCGGGTGGGACGACAACGACGGGTTCTTCGTGAACCCGTTGGGCGGGGTGTGGACGGACAACACGACGGACTACGTGTTCAGCCAGGCGTGGCGGATCAACTTCGGGTTCCTTGGCGGGACCATCCTCCCCCCGGGCGACTACACGGTGAACTGGTTTGCGCAGGACGACTCGGGCTACCGGATTGCCGAGACGAGCATGACGGCGCGGGTGATCCCGGCCGTTGGCCCGACGCTCTCGCTGGATGCGCAGGATTCGTGTCTGCAGGCGGGCAATCAGCTGGTGGTTGAGGTGAACCTGAACAACGCGTCGACGGACATCGTCGGCGGTCAGTTCTTCCTCCAGTACAACGACGCGG
>JBEIUO010000639.1:0-2467 GCA_040374335.1 Phycisphaeraceae bacterium | reverse complement strand
TTTTGAAGGATGATGACGATGCCGCGGGGGGGCTGCACCAGCGGTGGATTGTGGAGGTGGCGGGGGGGCACGAGGTGTTGATTGCGCACAATCATGGGGCGGCGGGGCGGGTGCCGGTGAAGGAGGGGGAGGCGATTCGTTTTCGGGGCGAGTACGAGTGGACGGAGAAGGGCGGCACGGTGCACTTCACGCATGCGCCGGAGAAGAAGCGTCGGGAGCCGGGGGGTTGGGTGGAGCACGGCGGGCGTCGGTATGAGTGAGGGGTGAATCTACGGTGTGTTGCGGGGCGAAGCGTTTCGCTCATGCCGGGAGATTCTCATGGGCGCGATGCTGCGGCTGGTGTTTGGCGGGGCGAAGCTTGAGTGCGTGGGCGCAGAGGTGATGATCGCGTTGCCGCGGTTTTGCTTTGGCGTGATCATGCCGCTGTACTTTGGGCTGAGCAAGTTCCCGGTGCCGCAGTGGTTCATTGATGATGTTGGGAAGTTGGGGTTTCCGGTGCCGGCGGTGTTTGCGTGGGCGGCGGTGTTGACGGAGGTGGTGGGGAGTTTCATGTTGGCGTTGGGGCTGTGCACGCGGGTTGTCGCGGCGTTGCTTGTGTTCACGATGGCCGTGGCGGCGTTCGTGCAGAAGGGGGATTCGGCGCTGTGGGAGAAGCTGCCGTCGCTGTGCTTCATGGTGAACGCGTGGTTTGCGATGGTGTTGGGGTCGGGGCGGTTTGGGCTCGATGAGATCATCCGGCGGAAGTGGGTGCGTGGGGCGTGATGGGGTCGCGGCGCAGTATGCTGGTGGGATGAAGGACGCGAAACCAAGGCGTGGGTACTCGAGCAGAGCAGCGGTGCCGAAGGCGGTGCTCGCGCGGCTGAATCGCGGCGAGGAGCCGACGCTGACGCTCAGCGAGTGGCTCGCGGTGGACTTGGGCGTGCTCGCGCGGTCGGTGATTCGCGAGTGTGCGGACGCGGAGGTGGCGGATTCGACGGGGGCGCTCGCGGATCGATTGGCGGGCGAGGGGGTTGGGGTGATGGCGCGGCATCGGGCGATCGCGGCGCACCTGCACGCGGCGGTAGGTGCGGCGCGGGCGCGGCGGAAACTCATCGCGTTTCTTGGGGCTCATGTCGCGGACATACCGCGGCAGTGGGCGACGTTCATGGTGGGGCTGGATGCGCCGATGGAGATGAAGGGGCGGATGGAGGCGGTGCGGCCGTTTGCCGCGGATGACAGCATGGGGGTGCGGGAGATCGCGTGGATGGTACTGCGGCCCGGGGTGGTGGGGGATGTGGAGGGGGCGGTGAAGGCGTTGGGTGCGTGGGCGCGGGATGGGGATGCGAATGTGAGGCGGTGCGCGATCGAGGCGACGAGGCCGCGGGGCGTGTGGTGCGAGCACATCGCGGAGCTGAAGGCGGCGCCGTGGAAGGGGGAGGGGCTGCTCGAGTGCGTGATGGCGGATGGGTCGCGGTACGTTCAGAACTCAGCGGGGAACTGGCTGAACGACGCGAGCAAGGGGAGGGAAGGCGCGGAGTGGGTGAAGCGGTTCACGCGTGCGGCGCTGAAGCGGCACGGCGGGCCGGAGACGGCGTACATTGTGAAGCGGGGGTTGAGGACGTTGGAGGGCTAAGCCCGCCAGATCCAGCCGCGGCGGTTCATGAAGTGGAGGATGATCCACCAGAGCGCGAGCATGGAGAGGGCGTAGGCGAGTGAGCCGTTGAGGTTGCCGAGCCAGGACGCGAAGGCGTTCTCGTAGATGATGGCGGAGAGCGAGCGTTTGGCGTCGCCCTCGCCGATGGTGATGAAGCCAAGGACGCGGCCGAGGATTCCGGAGCCGACGAAGAGGGTCATCGCGTTCTTGCCGAAGACTTCGAGCCACGCGAACCAGCGGCGGGCGTTGCCGAGGTCGACGAGGAGCGAGATCGAGCTGAGCGCCGCGGTCGCGAGGCCGGCGGTGAAGAGGACGTACGAGGGGCTCCAGAGCGGCTTGTTGAGCGGGATGAGTGGGGTGAGCATGAGACCCGCGAGGGTGAGCGCGGCGCCGAGTGCTGTGGTGCGCCACGCGTGCGCGTGGGTGAGTTCTTCGTCGATCGGGAAGAGTCGGCGCGCGATGCCGAAGCCCAGGAGCACGGTGACGGTGGCGGGTAGAGTGCTGAGGAGGCCCTCGGGGTCGGTGGGGGAGTTGCGGTAGAGGTGATCGGGGGAGAGGATGGCGATGTCGATGGTGCGGCAGACGTTGGCTTCGGGCGTCGGGGCGTTGCTGTCCAGCCAGACGAAGCCGGCGTACCCGATGAGGGTGAGCGCGGAGAAGAGAACTCGCCACGACGAGTGGATGAACGCGAGGAGCGCGGCCAGCGTGAAGCAGAGGCTGATGCGGAAGCAGCTATGACTGAAGCTCGTAAAAAACTTGACGTAAATTTTTATGAGCAATTAGCTATTCAAAAAGAACCGTATGAACTTGCAAGGGAAGCAGCTCTTGTTCAAG
>JBEIUO010000221.1:0-5201 GCA_040374335.1 Phycisphaeraceae bacterium | reverse complement strand
TCGACGCCGAATCGCTCGCGGAGGCGACGCACTGCGCCCCGGCCGAGGCCGCGGCCATGCTCGCCTTGCTGGAAATCCGCGGGCTGCTACTGCGCCGACCGGACGGGCGGCACGAGACGGGCTGATCAACGGTGCGGGACGTTGCCTTGCGCCGGCGGGACCGGGGTCGCCAGCGGTTGGCCGGCCACCCAGTCAAGCAGGGCCTTGGGCTTGGCCAGGACATCGCGGCCGGCGGACAACCACGCGCGTCCCCCGGCACCGAAATCGGCCGCGTAGGCGGTCGCGGAAAGGCCGAGGCGATCCGCGATCCAGAGCGCGCGGACATCGTGCCAGCCTTGCGAGACGAAGACGACGTGCGCCCCCGGGAAAGCGGCGTGCGCCCGGACGGCGGAATCCAGCGTCCGCCAGCCATAAGGGTCCTCGACGATCGGCGTGCGCACGCCGGCTTCGACCAGTTGGCGCGCCATGGTGACCGCTTGCTCGGGCGTGCCCGATGTCACGACGAGCCGCGGGCGACCGCCGACGCAAAGCCGGACCGTCGCCTCGATCCGCGCCCGGTACGTGCCCGAGGGCGTCCGCTGGTCGGCGAGGAACTCGTTCGTCCCCAGGAGGACCACGATGCTGCCGGCCGGGAGCTCCGACGGGTCGGCATGAAAGCGTCCCCAGCCGGCCGACCAGACCCAAGCGTTGGCCAAGCCGCCAAACGCGACCACGGCGGCCAGAAGCCAGAGGACCAGCCGTTTCACCCATGAGGCCATCTTTGAACTCTAAACTGCGGGAAAAGCTAAAACAAGGGGCTAAAGCCGTTTTGACTGCTTAAAAATAGACAAACCTAGGTTGCCGACAGCCTGTTAGTGCTCATTATCTAGGACCGATCGGGACTGGCACGAAATCTGCCTACTTTTACTCATCATGAGCCTACCTCCCGCCGCCACGGCTGCCAAAGTCCTGGTCATCGACGATGACAAGGACCTCCGCTACTCGCTGCGCCGCGCCTTGGCCGGCCTGGGCCACCAGGTACTCGAGGCGGACAGCGGCGAGACCGGGGTCGCGCTCGCCAAGCGCGAGCAACCCGACGTCATCCTGCTCGACAACCGCATGGGCGGGATGAGCGGTATCGAGACGTTGCAGATGCTGCGCGGCGCACAGCCCCAGGCGATGGTCATCCTGATGACCGCCTTCGGTACGACGCAGACCGCCATCGAGGCGATGAAGTTCGGCGCCTACGATTACGTGATGAAGCCGTTCGACCAGGCGAAGCTGATTACCCTCGTCGACAAGGCGCTCGGCGCCCGCCGCGACCTCGCCAACGCCGGCAAGGCCGGCCGCTCGCTCGTCAACCCGGCCGATTACAAGGAGGGTATCGTCGGTAGCTCCGAACCCATGCAGGAGGTGCTCAAGTCCATCGGCCAGGTCGCGGCCAGCGAGGCCACCGTCCTCATCACCGGCGAGAGCGGCACGGGCAAGGAACTCGTCGCCCAGGCGGTGCACAAGAACTCACCGAGGGCCAAGCAGCGGTTCGTCGCGATCAACTGCGCCGCCGAGACGGAGACGCTCCTCGAGGATCAACTCTTCGGGCACGTTCGCGGCGCGTTCACGGGCGCGGAGAAAGAGCGCGAGGGTGTGTTCGAGTACGCGACCAACGGCACGCTGTTCCTCGACGAGATCGGCGACATGCCGCTCAAGATGCAGGCCAAGCTCCTGCGCGTTCTCGAGACCGGCACCGTCGTGCGACTGGGCAGCAACGACCCTCGCAAGACGGACGTTCGCCTCGTCAGCGCGACCAACAAGGACCTCAACGCCCTCATCGCTCGCGGCGAGTTCCGTGAGGATCTCTACTTCCGCATCAAGGGCGCACAGGTTCAGCTCCCTCCGCTGCGCGAACGGCGCGAAGATATCCCCCGCATCGTGCAGAGCGCGGTGGCCCGCGCCATGAAGGCGATGGGCCGCGAGCACGACCCGCTGCCCACGGTGACCGATGCCGCGATGATGCGGCTGACCAGCTACCACTGGCCGGGCAACGTGCGTCAACTCCTGAACGTGGTGCAGAACATGGCGGTTCAGGCGATGGGCGAGGCATCCGGCCCCGAGCTCACGCTCGACACGCGTCACATCCCCGACGACGTGCGGGTGGGCGATCTTCCGGAGGCCGAGGAGGCGACGCCCGCCGCGTCGCTCGCGGGAACGACTCTGGAGCAGATCGAGAAGCGAGCGATCCGCGAAACGCTGCGACTGACGGGCGGGAATCGCGAGCAGGCGGCCAAGCTGCTGGGGATCGGCGAGCGGACGCTGTACCGCAAGCTGAAGGAGTACGGGGTGCGGTGAGGAGATGACTTACCAGTCGAGTGTGCCCAGCCACGCGCGGGCCATGTCGTCGACCTTGGCGTCCAGGTCGCCCTTCTGCCAGACGAGGCGCGAGGAGTCGGTGATCTTTCCGACCTGCAGTGAGTGCACCGCGCCGTGGTCGCGGAGCACGTTGCGCACCCGCGCGAGATCATCGGGGCGTACTTCGAGCACGTAGCGACCACCGGACTCGCCGAAGGCGAACTGGTAGTCCTCGAGCAATCCGGGGTCGGCGTTGAGTTCTGCGCCGAGCGCGGGGGCTGCTGGTGCCTGGGCGAGGAGCCGGGCGAGATCGGAGACATCCTTCGTGACCGACGACTGACCTGCGCCGCTGGTGGCGATCAGCATCTCGGCGACGGTGACGAGGAGCCCGCCGTCGGAGACGTCGTGGGCCGCCGCGACGAGGCCGTCCTGGATGCACTGGGCGACGGCCTTTGCGGTGGCGGGGAATGCGGTGAGGTCGACGGTGGGGATGGCGGCGCTGTCGGCGTCGATGGACCACTGGCGTGCGTAGTGCGAGCCGCCCATCTCGGGCGCGGGGCGGCCGACGAGGAGCAGGACGTTGCCGGGGGTCTTCGCGTCCATGGTGACGCAGCGGGCGACGTTGCGCACGAGGCCGAGGCCGGTGATGAGCAGCGTCGGCGGGATCTCGATGACCTTGGCCTCACCGGTGGTGGGATCGGTGTAGCGGAGCTGGTTGTTGAGTGAGTCTTTGCCGGAGACGAAGGGGGTGCCGTAGGCCTTCGCACCGTCGTAGCAGGCGACGGAGGCGCGGACGAGCATGCCCATGTTCTCGTGGCGGTCGCAGCTGGGCCAGCAGAAGTTGTCGAGGATCGCGGTGCGCGAGGGGTCGGCGCCGGAGCAGACGAGGTTGCGGATGCACTCGTCGATGGCGGCCAAGACCATCTGGTAGGGATCGCCGCCGATCTGCGGATCGCCGATACCGGTTTGGAGGCCGCAGGCGAGCGCGATGCCGCGAGGGGAGGTGGAGATGGGGTGGATGACGGAGGCGTCGGATGGGCCGCGACCGGCGGGGCCGCAGAGGGGCTTGACGACGGTGTTGCCCTGCACTTCGTGGTCGTACTGGCGGATGATCCAGTGCTTGCTGGCGATGTTGGGGTGCGCGAGGAGGGAGAGGAGCGCGTCGCCGACGGAGGGGCGTGCGGCGCGTGAGGGGGCCGAGGGAGGGCGCGGGGCCCAGACGGCCTGTCGGGTGGGCATGGGGATGCCTTCGTGGACGAAGTGCATGGGCATGCCGCCGACCTGGGTTCCCTTGTAGAAGAGGCGGAGTTCGGCGTTGGGGGTGCCGAAGGTGCCGAGCTCGCACATCTCGACGCCTTCTTCATCGCAGATGGAGCGGAGGGCGTTGAGGTTGCGATCGGGGACGGCGAGGATCATGCGTTCCTGGGCTTCGCTGATCCAGATCTCGGTGTACGAGAGGCCGGCGTACTTGAGGGGCGCGCGTTCGAGGTGAACCTCGGCGCCGATCGTGGAGCCCATCTCGCCGACGGCGGAGGAGAACCCGCCTGCGCCGCAGTCGGTGATGCCGGTGAAGAGGGGGCCGCCGGCGGCGTCGCGGGCGCGGAGGATGGCGTCGAGGAGTCGCTTCTCTTCGATGGCGTTGCCGATCTGCACGGCGTGGGCGAACTCGGTGGAGGCGGTGGATTCGAGTTCGGCGGAGGAGAAGGTTGCGCCGTGGATGCCGTCGCGTCCGGTGCGGCCGCCGAGGGCGACGATGCGGTCGCCGGGCTTGGCGCCGCCGTGGATGAGGTGGCGGGGGAGCAGACCGACGCAGCCGGCGAAGACGAGGGGGTTGCCGACGTGGCGGTCGTCGAAGGAGACAGCGCCGCTGACGGTGGGGATGCCCATGCGGTTGCCGTAGTCACGGACGCCGGCGACGACTTCCTTGAGGATGCGGCGGGGGTGGAGGGTGCCGGGTGGGAGGGGTGCGCGCTGGTCGCCTGCGCGTTCGGCGAAGGAGGTTGGGTTGGCGACGCAGAAGACGTCGGTGTTGGCGATGGGCTTGGCGCCGAGGCCGGTGCCGATGACGTCGCGGATGCACCCGCCGATGCCGGTTGCGGCGCCGCCGTAGGGTTCGATTGCGCTGGGGCGGTTGTGGGTTTCGACCTTGATGTTGACGGCCCAGGTGTCGTCGAGTTCGACGACGCCGGAGTTGTCCTTGAAGACGGAGAGGGCCCAGTCGAGACCGTCGGCGATCATTTCGTTGGTGGCGGCGGCGACGGTGTGCTTGAGGAGGTTGCTGATGCGGACGGAGCCGTCGGCGTTGAGGGTTGTGCCGGGGCGGTTGGACCAGTTGATGGAGTCGTTCTTGGGGCCGCGGTAGGTGACGGAGCTTTTGAGGGTTTTGTGGACGCAGTGCTCGCTCCAGGTTTGGGCGAGGGTTTCGAGTTCGATGTCGGTGGGTTCGCGGCCGAGGCGGTCGAACTCGGCTTGGACGGCGAGCATCTCGTCGATGCTGAGGAAGAGGTGGGCGTCGCGGCTGAGCTTGATGAGTTCGGGTTGGGAGAGACCTCGGATACGGATGGAGCGGAGGGTGAAGGGGTGGTCGTGGCCGTGTGGGAGGGAGGCGGGGGACCAGGTGCCGGGGACGATCTGGTGGATGACGGGGTTGGCGAGGGTTTGGGAGGCGGCGGAGAGGGCGGCGTCAGGGGGAAGTCCGAGGAAGTCGAAGCGGGTGCCGGTGGAGACGGAGGCGTCGACGTTGAGGAGGGCGCGGAGGCCTTCGCGGACGGACTGGGAGGCGGGGTCCATGACACCGGGGAGGGGGTGGATCTCGACGGTGGAGGCGGTTGTGGAGAAGGCGGCTGCACCATCGGAGGAGCAAACTGAGTCGAGGT
>JBEIUO010000496.1:0-3083 GCA_040374335.1 Phycisphaeraceae bacterium | reverse complement strand
GAGACCCAGAGTCGCCAGTAGGCCTCGGTGCGGACGATCATGCGATCGGGCCACTTGTCGAGGATTCGGCGGTTGAGTTCTTTGACGTCGTGGTAGGACTTGCCGCAGGCGAGCCAACTGGTGACGTGGGCGGAACCGCCGGCGGGGACCTGGAGGTTGAAGCCGATGGTGGCGTCGACGGAGCCCTGGGAGATGGCGTTGCGGCCGAGCTGACCGTCCTCGGCGTCGCGCCAGGTGCCTTCGGCGCCGCCGAGGCGTTTGGTGCCGATGGCCCAGTTGTCGATGCCGCACTTGTTTTCGTCGCAGGCGTTGAAGAGGAAGTAGGAGTCGTCCTTGTAGACGACGACGCTGGCGGTGGCGGGGTCGTAGTTGGCGGTATCGCCGACGGGGGTGCCTCGGATGGAGAGATCCCAGTGGGAGAAGAGGCGGACGTCGCGGTCTTTGCCGAGGAGGTCCTTGACGACGGACTTGCGGATGTAGACGGGCTCGTGGAAGTCGACGCAGTCGTTGCAGGTGATCTCGAGTCCGAGGGATTCGTTGGTGAGCACGACCTCGGTGACGAGGGTGTCGGGGGCGTAGCGCATGGAGCGGGTCCATGAGCCGTCCTCGATCCAGGCGAAGCGACCATCGACCCAGACGCCGAAGCGTTGGACGTGACCTTCGGTGTGGTTGAAGCGGCCGACGTTGGGGTAGTAGATGTCACGAACGCGGTAGAGGCGGTCGAAGGTGACCAGCAGATCGCCGTTGCCGACAGGGATATCTCTCGCCATGAACGCACTCACAAGGGGACCACGGGGCGGCCTTGGCGCCCGATGCGGAAGGGATCGGCCGTTTTGACGGCCGGGATGCGTGGATCCTGAGGGAGGTTATCCGGGATGTGATGGGGATGCACGGAATGCGCAGGGAAGCGCAAGAATCGCGTGCGGGGTCAGATCTGACCGGCGAGGAGGGCCATGGCGAGTTCTTCGGCGGAGGCACCGCCGTCGGTCTCGGATTGGCCTGAGGCATCGGCGACGGCGCTGAGTCGGACGGAGGGGTCGCCGACGTAGGAGAGTTTGATACCGAAGTTTTCGCCGACTTTGACGGCGTGGCCACAGCCCACTTGTTTGTTGGCGATAATGAGATCGAGTTCGGACTCGGCGTGGTTGGGGAGTTAGATGATGGAGCCTGGGAGGAGGCTGAGGATGTCCTTGATGGACATCTGTCGTTCGCCGAGGAGAACGAGGACGGGGACTTCGAGGCGGAGGACTTGTTCTGTGTTGGCGATGCGCATGATGAGCCTTCATCGGCGGGAAGAGGGGCCGACAGGAGGCAGACGCAAAGCTTGTGCCAGAGTGGGGCTTGGACCAGCGGGGGAGGGGTCAGCCGTCGTACCGGGAGACGATGAGGGTGACGTTGTGGCCACCGAACCCGAAGGTGTTGTTCATGGCGTAGCGGACGCGGCGTTCGCGGGCGTGGTGTGGGACGAGGTCGATATCGAAGCCCTCGTCAGGGGAGTCCAGGTTGATCGTGGGGGCGATGATGCCGTCGCGGACGGCGTGGATGCAGGCGATGAGTTCGACTGCGCCGCTGGCACCGAGGCAGTGGCCGTGCATGCTCTTGGTGCTGCTCATGAGGAGGTGGCCCTTGGAGCTTGCGCGGGCGTGGTCGCCGAAGACCTTGAGGACGGCGGCGACTTCGGCCTTATCACCGAGGGGTGTGCTGGTGCCGTGGGCGTTGATGTAGTCGATATCGGAGGGGTTGATGGCGGCGTCGCGCATGGCCAAGCGCAAGGCGCGGGAGGCGCCGGAGCCTTCGGCGTCGGGGGCCGTGATGTGGCTGGCGTCGCAGGAGTTGCCGAAGCCGACGAGTTCGGCGTAGATGGTTGCGCCGCGCTTCTTGGCGTGTTCTTCGGTTTCGAGGACGCACATCGCGGCGCCTTCGGAGAGGACAAAGCCGTCACGGTCTTTGTCGAAGGGGCGGCTGGCGCGGGTGGGGGCGTCGTTGCGGGTGGAGAGGGCCTTCATGACCATGAAGGCACCGAGGCAGAGTGGGGTGCAGGCGGCTTCGGCGCCACCGGCGATGACGACGTCGGCGAGGCCGCGACGGAGGTAGTTGGCGGCGTCACCGATGGCGTGGCCGGAGGAGGCGCAGGCGGTGGCGTGGCAGGAGGCGGGGCCTTGGAGGCCGTAGCGGATGGAGATATTGCCGGCGGCGGCGTTGGCCATGAGGCGGGGGACGGTGAAGGGGTTGATGCGGTGAGGGCCGCGGTCTTTGAGGGCGACGACACCCATTTCGATGGTGGAGATACCACCGACGCCGGAGCCGACGACGACGCCGCAGCGTTCGGGGTCTTCCTTGGAGAGGTCGATCCCGGAGTGCCGGAAGGCTTCGTGGGCGGCACCGAGGCCGAGCTGCGCGAAGCGGTCGAGGCGTTTGGCTTCGCGGGGGTCGATGACGGAGCAAGGGTCCCAGCCCTTGATCTGACCGGCGATGGTGACGCTCCAGTGGGAGGGCTCACAGCGGGAGAACTCTTCACCCTCGATGGAGCTGACACCGCTGCGGCCTTCGCGCATGGCGTCCCAGGTGGACTGAGCGTTCAGCCCGAGGTTGGTGAGCGCACCGAAGCCGGTGATGACCACCTTCGGGTGATGGATGCCGTGATGTGTGGACACGCTGTCAGTCCTCCGCGAGCGGTGGGCGACGGCTCTGGATGGGTGAGCCGGGCCTTAGCCGCTCTGGCACTCGGTCTTGATGAGGCTGATGGCGTCGCCGACGGTCTTGATCTTCTCGGCCTGTTCGTCGGGGATTTCGATGTCGAACGCGACTTCGAGCTCCATGACCAGTTCGACCTGATCAAGGCTGTCGGCGTTGAGATCGTCGACAAAGCTCATTTCGCGGGTGATCTTGGCGCGGTCCTGGCCCATGCGCTCGGCGACGATGTCGATCACCTTTGCTTCGATCTCTTGGTCGGTCACTGGTTGAATCTCCGAGAAACGAGGGGATGCAGATAGTCGGTGGAGCGGACGGGACCCTGACGGCGACCGTTACCGATCCGAAACACCCCTCTGGGAGGGGTCGAGCGATTATACGCGGGTTCGATG
>JBEIUO010000225.1:0-5155 GCA_040374335.1 Phycisphaeraceae bacterium | reverse complement strand
CTGGAGGAGGCGGCTCGGCTGGCGAAGGAACGCAAGGCCTCGACGCCCGGCGGCGACGTGGCCCCGACGCCCAGATCCAAGCCCGAACCTCTGGCCTTTCCGCTGCTCACCGACGAGCAGATCAACGTCATCCGCGTCTACGAGGTCGATCTCGCCGATCCGCCCCGCATGCTCCTGAGCAAAGAGTCGATCAAGCGCTTCATCGATACCTACGCCGGCCAGGGCAACGTCCCTGTCAGTAAGGACGGCCGCGAGGCCTTCGCACGTCGCCCCGCCTCCAAGATCCTCGAAGCCATGTTCGACCTCCAGGCCCGCGAGTTCTACGCGGAGGTCAAGATCCAGGAGAACCCGGCCAGCATGCGGCGGTTCCGCGACGACGTCCACCGCTGGATCGTCTCCTCTTGCGCCACCACCGACTGCCACGGCGGGACCGAGGCCGGCCGCTTCCAGCTCTACACCAAGCGGGTCAACTCCGACACGTCCTCCTACACCAACTTCTACATCATCGATCGCTTCCGGACCGACGACGGCCTCGCCCTGATCGACTTCCAAAACCCTGCCCAGTCACCACTTCTGCAGTACGCCCTCCCCCGGGAGGACGCGCTCTTCAAGCACCCGGAACTCCAGCGCGACGGCCGAAACGCCTTCCGCCCCCCCTTCCGGAACGAAAACGACGACCGCTTCAAGGCCACCGTGGAGTGGATCAAGAGCCTCTTCCAGCCCCGTCCCGAGTACCCGATCGACTACAAGCCCCAGGCCCCCTTCGTCGCCCCGTCCATTCGGCCCGCCAATCCCAAGCCCCGGTAGCTCCTCGGGCTTTCGCTGGAACCACCCCCGCCCCGGTGGGGTAGAGGTGTTCGCCCCCGGTCAGCCGGGAAGGCCAACCCGGCGGTCTTCTGCTACAGTGTCGGCCCCACCCTCAGGGGCCGGATCGGCCCGCGGGGTGTTCGCTGTCCGCTGATTCGCTGTCCTTTGGTCCGGTTCTGAACAAGGGTTTTCTGCCAATGAGCCGTATTTCGCCCCGCTCGCTCCAGATCGTCGTCGGCTTGACCCTCTCCGCGTCGGCCCTCGTGCTGACCGGCTGTGACCAGCGCAGCCCCACCGCCACCGCCGTCGAGAGCGCGTCCCGCGATGTCCTCGTCGTGTCCGGCGGCGGCAGCGCCCGCCCCGAATCCGCTGATTACGCCAAGACCATGACCGGCGTCGCGAGCACCGCTCAGGGCTCCGCGAACGACGGCACGCCCGTCGAGAAGGCCGCCGCCAACCTCCTCGTCTCCACCGCCCAACTCGGCTTGGCCACCGGCCCCGCCGAACGGGCCGCCAGCAAGGACCTCGAAGCCCGCACCCTCATCACACGGATCCAGTCCTTCTCCAACCAGTGGTCGTCCAGCTCCAGCAGCGCCGCCGCCGCCGAGAGCTTCGATCCCGCCGCCCAGATCAGCGAACTCAACGCCCTCCGCGAACGCAAGCAAGGTGAGATCGCGACCCTCCAGTCCGAACTTACCAAGGTTCAGACCCAGGTCGAAGGCCTTCGCACACGCGCCAAAGAACGACTCGACGCCGCGGCCGCCAAGCACGCCGTGTACACCAAGATGACCAGCGATGCCGTCAGCCTCTCGGCCGCCGACGCCGCCAAGGTTGTCGCCGACGCCAACAAGATCCGCCGCGAAGGTGACGCCCTCCGCCTCGACGGCTCCAAGATCGACGCCGAGGCCGAGTCCATCGCCCCGATGATCGGCGAGCTCCGGATGCGCGTCGACGAACTCGCGAACCAGAACAAAGAGTTCGAGAAGGCCCAGGCCGACCTTCAGGCCCGCGCCGAAACCGTCCGCAGCCAGGCCAAGACCGCTCGCGACGACGCCAACACCGCTTCGAACGCGATTGATGCCCTCGTCGGCGACCTCGATAAACTCTTCGACGGCGACCTCAAGGCCGCCTTCGATGACACCGTCGCCGCGGTCACCAAGTCCAAGGCCGCGGCATCCTCCAGCCAGAACGCCTCTCCCGGCTTCGGAAAGCTCGCGACCGGCGAGTCCAGCCTCCTTCTCGCGGACGCCCACTGGGCCAAGGCAGAGTCCTTCGGCAACTTCGCCACCACGCTCGAGATCCTCGCGCAGGTCGCTCCCAAGCTCCCCTACGCCGACAAGTACGCCGAGTCCGCGGCCAAGATCCGCCAGGTCCAGGCCGAAGCCCTCAAGGAAGCCGCCTCCGCTTACGAAGCCGCGGAGTCCGCGTTCAGCGGCGCGAGAGTGACCGGCCCCGTCAAGGAACGCCTCGAGAAGCTCTCCGAGCTGATCAAGAAGGCCCAGACCGTCACCTCCGACGCCAACTCCGACGTGGCCGCGACCTTCGGCATCCCCAAGCGGGTCCAGAACGTGAAGTCCACCAAGGACGAGGCCAGCGGCGGCGACACCGCGGCAATCGAAGTCGACCCCGCCCTCACCGCCCGGGTCGGCGAGTTTGTCGCCTCCATGAAGGCGGGCGAAACCAACCTCGACTTCATCACCGGCTCCGCGCCCATCGTCAAGATGGTCGAAGCCTCCGGCAACCTCGATCGCAAGCTCCGCGCGAAGTTCCAGTCCTCGTTCGCCGAAGCGATGGGCCCGATGGGCCAGGGCACCCTGAACCCCAAGGCCTTCGAGTCGCTCACCGCTCAGGACGCGACCATCACCATGAAGTCGGCGAACTCGGCGGTCGTCGCGTTCAGCGGCGTCCCCGAACTGCCCTTCTCCAAGGTTGACGGCGCCTGGAAGATGGACATGATGGCCATGCTCGGCCCCAACGCCGCCATGACCGGCATGATCGCGGGCCCCATGACCACCGTGCTCAACGACCTCGCCGCGGACGTCGAAGCCGGCAAGTTCGCCGACCTCGCCGCCTTTCAGGCCGCGCTCGGCGAGAAGATGATGAACATGATGGGCCCGAAGTAACCCCGCCTCAGCGGTCGAGCTTCAGCATCCCGTTCTCAAAGCCCCGAGGCAACCCGCGCTTCTGATCTCGAGGCCCGAGCGGGATGTTCCATTGAATCGTGTCGTACGCCTCGTCGAGGACGTCGTACGCGATGTCGCGCTTGTCCGCCGGAACCGTGTGCGGCACGACGCCCAGCGAGATGTTCGCCGCCGAAAGCAGCGCTCGCAACTGCGTCAGGTGATCCAGGCGAGCTTGTCGCTCCGCGTCCTGAGTCTCGATGATCCGCCGCTGCTCGGTGAGCAGTGCCTTCTCCACGCGCTCTGACTTTGCCTCGAGCTTGTCCGCCCGACTCATCGCGCAGCCCGTGAGCAACGAAACAAACGCCAGCACCGGCAGCAGCTTCCATCGCATGTGTACCGAATCCTCTCGCAAGCCCGCGATCCAAACCCGGGCACACTACCCCAACTGCTGGATCGCCTGCGAGACTGTACCACACGCCACAACCTCCAGCCCCGCGAGCTTCGGCGTCGGTTGCCCCTTTGGAACCAGCATCCGCTTGTACCCGAGCCGCCCCGCCTCGCGTACCCGCTGCTCGAGCTGAGGCACCGGTCGAATCTCTCCCCCCAGGCCGACCTCGCCCACCGCGCACGTCGCCGGCCCGATCGCGCGACGGAAATGCGCACCGGCGATCGCCAGCAGCAGCGCCAGATCCGACGCCGGCTCCACCGCGCGGATCCCCCCCACCGCCGACGCGAACACATCGCGGTCCGCCAGGCGAAGCTCCGCGTGCTGCTCAAGCACCGCGATGATCATCGCCAGCCGATTCGGGTCCAGCCCGCTGCTCTTTCGCTTCGCCGCTCCGACGAACCCCGTCGCCGTCAGCGCCTGCACCTCCACCAGCACACACCGCGTCCCCGTGAGCAGCGGACACACCACGCTCCCGGGTCGCGGCTCGGCCGCCCCCGTCATCGCCGCGACACCCGCGCCCTCCGGGACCTCCCGGAGCCCCGCGCCCGTCATCTCGAACAACCCCAACTCCAGCGTCGTTCCAAACCGGTTCTTGATCGCTCGAACGATCCGATGGCTGTGGTACCGGTCGCCCTCAAAGTACAGCACCGCGTCCACGAGATGCTCCAGAAGCCGCGGCCCCGCCAACACGCCGTCCTTCGTCACGTGCCCAACCAGCACCACCGCGACCCCGCTCAGCTTCGCCAGATACACGAGTTCCGCGCAGCACCGACGCAACTGCGTGATGCTCCCCGGCGACGCCGGCACATCCGGCTTGTAGATCATCTGAATCGAATCCACGAGCAACACCCGAGGCATCACCCGCCGGGTCTGCTCGACAATCCGCGGCAGGTTCGTGTCAGACAACAGGTAGAGTTCCGGTGATTCCCGGTGCGCCCCCGCCGCGCTCAATCGCGATGCCCGCAGCCGAACCTGCTCGGCCGATTCCTCGCTCGAGACGTACAGCACGCGCTTGCCCGCGCTCGCCCACGCTCGCGCTGCCTGCAGCAGCAGCGTCGACTTGCCGATTCCCGGTTCCCCGCCCACAAGCACGGCCGAGCCCGGCACCAGCCCACCCCCGAGGACCCTGTCAAACTCCGCGATCCCGCAGCACAACCGCTCGGCCGGCCCCGCCGCGGGTCCAATCTGGTCGATCGGCTGGGCCACGGGGCTCGGGCCCGCGGCAAGATCCAGCCCGTCCGCCAACGCCCCGGCCGCCGCCGCCAGCCCGAGTTGCGGGTCTTTGGTTGTGGCAGGGTCCACCGTGGTCTGCTCGAGACTGTCCCATGCATTGCAGTCTGGACACTTGCCACTCCAGCGGTGCTGGGCGGTACCACATGACGGCAGAGAAAGACGTGGCGAGGCTTGGCCATGGCCTAGAGTATACGGGATTTGTTCGTACGTCGCGGGCGATTCTCCACGAACCCACTACCATGACCCCACGCATGCAGCAGACCGGCGGATCAATGCCCCGCATCAGTAAGCCGAGACGTCGCTGGACCCGCCGATTCAAGTGGCCGGTCATTGGCCTGTTCGCACTCGTTGGCGTCTACCTGATCCTCACACGGACGTTCGTCGCGAGAGCGATCGTGATGGCGCAGTTGGCCTCTGCGACCGGCGCCGAAGCCTCGTGCACATCGGCCAGCCTCTCCTTAACCGGAGAAGCAGATATCCGAGGGCTGGTGCTCAGGGCTCCCGGCGTTCCCGGGCCGGCGGGCGAGTTTCTGACAATCGACCG
>JBEIUO010000466.1:0-3257 GCA_040374335.1 Phycisphaeraceae bacterium | reverse complement strand
GTTCGCGCCGAGTTCACCCGGCAGCTCCGCGTCGACGACCTCCTCCGCAGTTCCGCCCCACGCCTCGCCCAGTCCTCCCCGGCTGGCCTCGCCGACCGCATCAACGCCGCGATCGCCGACACCCAGCCCGATCACCTTCAAGTCCTTCGTCGCGTCGGCCCCGCCCCGTTCTTCGCCGCCGCCGCGGCACTGCTCCTCGCCGGGATCACATGGTTCTCCATCGCCAATAAGCCCCCCACGACCGGCATCATGGGCTCGGGGCTTCCCTTCCTACCGGCCACCGATCCAACCCAGGCCCTCAACGATTCCATCGAGAGCCCGCTCGCCGAAGAAGCCCGCAACCTCCGCGAAGACACCCGCCGTGCAACCGACGCCGTTCTCGCGTACTTGCCCCTCTCCCGGTGACGCCCAACCATCCACGGTGAACCAGCACCTCCCCGTCCTCGTCGCGAGTTGGAACGGCGCACCCGCGACCGCCCGCGCCAGCGAACTCGCCCGCGCCGGAATCCCGCTCCTTGATGCAATCGTCCGTGGCGTTGCGCTCGTCGAAGACGACCCAACCGAGATGACCGTCGGCTACGGCGGCTTGCCCAACGAAGAAGGCGAAGTCGAGCTCGACGCCTCCGTCATGCACGGGCCGCTGCACAAAGCCGGAGCCGTCGCCGCGCTCAAACGCATCCGCAATCCCGCCGCCGTGGCGCTCGAAGTCCTCCGCCGAACGGACCACGCCCTGCTCGTGGGCGAAGGCGCACTTCGCTTCGCGAGACAGGTCGGATTCTCCGAGGAGAACCTCCTCACCCCGCAGGCCCGCGAGGCCTGGCTCGCGTGGAAGGCGAACCTCAGCACCGCCGATGCCTGGATCGGTCCCGCCGACACACGCAGCTCCTTCGGACACGCTCTGGACGCCGGTGTCGCCTCCAACACCAGCGGCGCACAACACGCCGGAGCTCACGTCCCGCGCACGTGGGGAACCATCCACGTCTCGGGCCTCGACGCCGACTCAAACCTCTTCGCCTGCACCAGCACCAGCGGCCTCTCGTACAAGATACCCGGCCGCGTCGGCGACTCGGCGCTCGTCGGGGCAGGCATCTTCGTCGACAACGCCGTCGGCTCCGCCGGCGCAACCGGTCGCGGCGAGGCCTCCCTCCACAACTGCATCGCCTACGACACCGTCCGCGCGATGGAGGCCGGCCTCTCCCCCACCGACGCCGCACGCCAGGCCCTCCAGCGCCTCGCCCGCAACACCCGCGAACCCCGCCTCCTCAACGACCGCGCCGAACCCAGCTTCAACGTCACCGTCTACGCGCTCCGCAAGGACGGCCAGTGCGGCGCGGCATCGCTCCGCAGCGGCTACACCCACGTCGTCCAACGCGGCCCGCACACAGAGGTCCTCCCGACCTCTCCGATCTTCACGGGTTGAGCGCGCCGATCGCGTCGGCAGCAGGCAACGCCGCGCGATCGAATGCGAAGACCCACACCCAGCTCTCGTACTCGGCCTTGAAGTCGTTGTCCGTCGACACCAGCAGCGTCGCGCGTCCATCGGGCAGGGTCGGCCCCCAAGCAAGGCCCTCGATCTTCTCTGGCATCGTGTCGCCCACGAGACCGAAGCTTGGATCCAGGAAATCGATGAACGGCTCCTTCATCATTCCGCCCGCTCCCGGCCCCGCGCCCTCGATGGGCAGCGACTCCACGCCGCTCACGTCGACCGTCCCGCGTGTCGTCGCCACGTAAACAGCACGCGACTTGCACTCGCGCCCGGCGTCACCGTCGCGCTCAAGCACCAGGTACCGGTCCGCGTCCACCGCGAGGATCTCGCTGATACCGTTCTTGGGCTTCTCCAGCACGTAGACGAACTCGCGCGTCGAAGTTCCGTCGAGGGACATCTCCAGCACGCGCACGCCGAGCCCGACACGCTTCATGCGCGAGTCCAGCGCGTTGTCCTGCAGCAGCGGCGACTGCAGAATCGCCAGCACCTTCGTCCCGTCCGCGTGAAGCGCGAGCCCCTCGAGCCCGCGGTTGGCCTGCCGTCCGCTCGAGTTGTGCGGCGGCATCTCCCCTTCCGGCGTGTCCGCCGGCTGCTTCACAATGAACTTTGCCGGCGGCACCAGACGCGTCTTCTGCTTCCCATCCCGATCGAAAACGTCGATGAACGGCCCGTACTCCTCGCTCACCACCATCCCGCCCGGGATCAGCCGGAGCCCCTCGGGGTCGAGCCGCGTCTGATCCGCCTGCACACCCGCCAAGGCCCGCACATCGCCGACGAACTCCACGCCGTCCGCACGCGTCAGCATCACCGTCCGCGCCAGCGTCAGCTTCTTGCCCGCGAGATTCAAATCAAACACCTGCGCTCGACACCTATAGACAGACTCCCCATCCGCCGGCCCACGGTCGGCAACGCTCCACAGTTGCCCGGTCGCGGCATCGAAGTCGATCGCCGACCCAAACCCGCCGAGCCGGTTCTGCGGCACACCGGAAGACGCGACCGCGCGATTGCGCGACAGATCACGTTCCGTCCCGGGAACCGCGATCTTTGCAACGAGTTCAACCTGCGCGGTCGCCGCGCCCGAGAGCACCAACGCAGACCAAACCGCCGCCCATCGCGTGAGGAGATTCATGAGCGAATCGTCAGCACCAGCCCCGGTGAAACAAGGCCAAATCGCCGTCTTCACGCTTTCTTAACGCCAGGACGCGGTGTTGAACTCCGGGCCGCCGAAGTCCACGCCGCGCAACCCGCCGCGAGTCCAACGGAAGTGGCCGTAGACCGTCGTCGATGCCCCCGCGCCGAGGACCGGGGCCTCCCAATCTCCGGGAGTAAACGCAAAGGTGATCGGGAACGCTCGGCTCGGAGTGAGTGGATCAACGCCGCGCCCCGAGTCGGAGGTCGTGCGCACCGAGGCCGAGCCATCAAAGAACAGCAGCGGGCCACGGGCCTGCTCGTACGCGTAGAACATCGGCACCTTCCCGAAGTGCCTCGCGAAGGTCTCGTACAGGTGCACCTTGGACGAAGTGAACTGCACGTCCGTCAGCTTCCGGCGTCCGAAGATCTGCGCGGACCGCTGAATGTTCGTGTAGGTGTAGTACCGATGCGATCCAGCCTGCGTCACCGTGCAGTAGTTCGGCCGGTCGCCGCGGTCGGGCGAGAAGGCCATCGGCACGCACTCGTAGCTCGAGCTGTAAGGCCACCGCTTGCCCCGGTTGTCACCCTGCTCGGGCGCGAGCGGCGTCGTCTCGCCACGGTCAAACGCCCGCGGGTCCGC
>JBEIUO010000075.1:0-8030 GCA_040374335.1 Phycisphaeraceae bacterium | reverse complement strand
GTCAGGTGCCATTGAAACCGCTTCGGTTTCAATGCGGGGGGCATGCGTTGTGGGTTGTCGCGCGGCGTTGCGGGGTCGCGGGTGCAACACGGACAGCGGGCTAAAGACCGCTGCCACGCCGCGGCGGTTATTGGGGTGGGTGGGAGGCCCAGAAATCGGCTGAGGTTTGGACGGGGATGACTTCGAAGTCGACGAGGTCCTGCCAGTTGGTGATCCAGCCGTCGAGGGATTGACGGGTTGGGGCTTCCATGAGCTGGTAGCACGCGGAGCCGTCGGTGGTCATCCAACTGGAGACGTAGACGAGACCGGCGTTCTCCGGCATCAGCCGGCCCGCGGATCTGAAGCGGGCACCGACCGCGTCGGGGTTGCCGGCGCGGAATCGTTCGATGACCATGAAGAGCATCGTGGGGACTCGCTTACCGGAACGGGATGTCCAGCGAGAAGTTGAAGATCTGGAGTTCGTCGGTTTCCTCTTTGAGGATCGGGATACCGAAGTCGAACGCGAGCGGCGCGGGGGAGAGCGCGGCGACCGTCAGGCGGAAGCCGACGCCAACGGAGACGCGGTACTCGTCGAAGCCGATTTCCTCGCTCACCGTGCCCGAGTCGATGAAGGCAACGACCGACACGATGTCCTCGTAGATCGGCTGCTGGACTTCGGCGCCGAGGAAGAACATGAAGCGGCCGCCGACGGGGTCGTCGCCAAGTTCGCCGTTGTCGTTGCGGACGCCGACCGGGGAGACGCTGCGGAACTTGAACCCGCGGAAGCTCGCACCGCCCAGGTAATATCGTTCATAGAACGGGACCTGGTCCTGCTCCTGCGGGATGTACTCCGTGCGCGACGTGAGCTTGAGCACGGTCTTGCGGCCGTAGAAGTCCTCGCGGAGTTTGAAGTATCCGGCGAGCTCGGCGCTGAGCTTCTGGAACGCTTCGCCGTCCACCACGACCTGCTCGATACCGAAGTCGGTGCGGCTGCCCTTGCCGGGGCGGAACTGGTCGTCGAGCGATTGGCGCGACAGGTTGATCCCCAGGCCCTGCAGCCACGCGGCTTCTTCCTGTGCGAAGTAATCGACGGGCGCGTCGTCGTCGATGTCGTCGAGCGAGACGTTCTCGATGCGGAGCGGCGCGTTGATGGACCAGCGCGACCCGAACCGCCGGCCGACCGAGAAGGCCGTTCCGTAGCGGGCTTCGGTGTAGGCGCGGTACAGGCGCTGGCGGTAGTACGCGCGGGCGCTGCCGGAGTAGTCGGTCTCGAACAAGTACGGGTCGGAGAGGCCGACCGAGAAGTTCCGCACGCGGTCGCCGGGGGCGGCGAGGGCTTGGAAGGTCTGACCGCCGCCGCGGAATGCGCCGCCGCCGGTGAGTTCGTCCCAGGTGGAGGGGGCGTCGTAGAGGTCGAAGTTGCGTTGGGTGAGGGAGATGTTGGCACCGAGGCCGTTGTCGGAGCCGATGCTGCCGCCGAAGGAGACGTCGCCGGTGTTGGTCTCTTCGACTTCGACGAGAACATCGCGATAGCCGGGGTTGTCGGGGTCTTCGGGCTGGATGGTGACCTTCGGCGCGGGCTCGCGGGCGAAGAGCTGCGTGGTGCGCAGGCGGCGTTCGGTCTCGGTGACCTCGGTCTTGTCGAGGGGGCGGTCGGGGCGGAGGGTGACGTGGCGGCGGACCACGGCGTCGCGGGTCTCGGCGTTGCCGGCGATCTTGACTTCACCGGTGCGCCAGCGGCGGCCTTCGTTGACGATGAGGAGAACGTCGACCAGGGGCGTGTTCTGGTCGCGGAGTTCGCGCCTGATGACCTGGACGTCGGTGTAGCCGAGCTTGCCGTAGGCGCCCTCGATGAGCTTCATGCTCTTGCGGAGCTTGTCGTCGCTGTAGACGTCGCCGGGCTTGATGGACATGAGGCCCATGAGCTGCTCGGGCGTGAAGACGCGTTCGTCTTCCTTGTCGAAGGAGATCTTGAGCTCCCGCATGGTGTACACGGGGCCTTCTTCGACGACGAAGGTGACGATGGCTTCCTTGCCGTTGGGCGAGGGCGTGACGATGCGGTCGCAGCGGATATCGAGGCGGCCGCGGTCCTTGTAGAACTGGAGGACGGCGGCGACGTCGGAGTCGAGGACTTCGTCTTCGAGCGGCGCGGACATGAAGAGGAAGGCTTCGCGGGTCTCGAGCTCGGACTGGAGTTCGTCAGAGGAATACGAGAGGTTGCCCTCGAAGCGGATGTCGGTGACCTTGGTCTTCTCACCCTCGCGGACTTCGAAGAGCGCGATGTCCGACTCGCGGAGTTCCTTCTCGTTGACGGTGACGCGGCAGTTGTAGAAGCCCTTCTCGCGGTAGGCGGCTTCGATGCGGCGGCAGGCGCGGTCGAGCTGGACCTGGTCGACGGGGGTCTGGACGAGGAAGCCGGCGAAGGCCTGGATGTCCTCGTCGGAGAGCTTGCGGTTGCCGACCGACTGAACGTCCTGGATGATCGCCTGCTGGCTGAGGATGTAGATGATCTCGACGCCGCCGTCGCTGAGTTGCTGGACGCGGCTTTCGACGCGACGGAAGCGGCCGAGGCGGTTGAGGCGGGCGACGTCTTCGCTGACGAGCTGGCTGGAGAACGGTGCGCCCTCGCGGAGGCGGAGCTGGTTCATCGCGAGCTGGCGGGTGGCGTCGTCGATCGGGGCACCGCCGGTGTCGTCGGCGGGACGGCGCAGGGTGATGACGCGGACCGGGCGGCCTTCGAAGGGCGCGAGCTCTTCGGAGACCCCGGGGCCCCCACCACCGACCGGCTGCGGGGGGACATCCTGCCCGAAGGCCATGCCAGCGGCCACGAGCAGCGCCAGGACGCTGGTCCGCGCGGCGGCGAGTTGGTTCTTCATCACGTGGTTAGACCTTTGCACAGATGCGGACTCTATCGCCCCCGGGCTCGAATCACAAACGGGGCGGGGCGGGAACCTGAGGGGGAGGGATGGGGGTGTCGAAAGTGGCGGACCGCAAATGCCCGTAGCTACGGGGTTTGGATCCCCTCAACGTGGAATCGGGGGATAGGTTGTGGACATCCCCCATCTTGAACCTAACGCTTGGGGCCCATGCCGGGGTTTTTACCCTACCCGGGTGAGGCATACGGAGCGGATTCGTGACGATTCGACGCGTTGGGATTGGGTTGATCGCGTTGACGTGCCTTGCGGCGGCGGTGGGGATCATCTGGCTGGTGATCAGGCCGGAGTACGTGGGGCGGGTGGGGACACTGACGCTGGTGTCGGTTTTTGCGCTGTTGTTGCTGCCGGCGTTGGCGTACGCGGGGTGCGAGTTGGAGCGGGCGGGCTCGTCGCGGGCGTGAGGGTCAGTCTTTGTTGAGGCGTTCGCGGGCGGCGCGGGCGCGTTCGATGAGGGCGGCCTCGAACTCTTCTTTGGGCATGGCGGTTTCCATCGCGGGGGCGAGGACGTAGTGCCATTTGACGACCTTCTCGATGCGGACGGGGAGGGCTGAGGCGGCGAGGTCGATGGGGGGGTATTCGTAGATTGGGGTTGGGATGTCGCGGCGTTCGCGGATGGGTTCGAAGCCGTCCATGCGGACGAGGACGTCGTAGCCGCCGTAGAAGGTGAAATCGGCCTCGACGGGGGTGCGGCCGAGGTCGACGTCGTTGATGGAAACGGCGGCGCCGGGCGGGTCGCTGGTGATGAGGAGGCGGCGTTCGAGGCAGCCACCGAGGCCGGCGAGGAGTACGAGAGCGGCGGCGATTGAGGAGAGGGGCTTCATATCACTGCTCACGGTAGGCGTCGTGCTCGAGACCACAGCCGCACATGCCTTGGGTGTGCGTGCGCTGGCCTTCGAGGAACTCGCGTTGGAGGGCTCGCTTGACGCGTTCGAGCTTCTCTTCGTCTTCGGGGGGGCGACGGCGGCGGCGGCCCTGACCGGGGCCGGGTGCGCCGGCTTCGCGCGGGGAGCGTTCGCCGTCGGCGTTGGGGGTTGATTCACCGTCCTTCTTCTTGTCGTTGCCGGCGAGGAGCTTCTGGGTGAGGCGCTGGCGTTCGGCGGCGATGGAGGCGCGGTGGGCGGCGTCGCGTTCGGTGGAGAATCGCTCGACGCCGTCGACCCAGGTGGCGAGGCACTTAGACATGGAGGAGAGGGGGTGGCCGTTCCAAAGGGCGAGGTCGGCGACCTTGCCGGTTTGGATGGTGCCGACCCACTGGTCGATGCGGAGTTGCTTGGCGGGGTTGATGGTGACGAAGCCGAGGGCTTCCTCTTCGGAGAGGCCGCCGTACTTCACGGCCTTGGCGGCTTCGACGTTCATGCGGCGGGCCATTTCGTCGCTGTCGGAGTTGAAGCTGACGACGGCGCCGACCTTGTGCATGAGCGGGAGGCCCTGCGGGATGGCGTCCTGCACTTCGACCTTGTACGCCCACCAGTCGGCGAAGCCGGAGCCGCCGCCGGAGTAGTCGCGGACGTAGTCGGCGACCTTGTAGCCTTCGAGGATGTGCTGGAAGGTGCCGATCTTGAATCCGAAGTCCTTGGCGATGCGGCAGAGCAGGACGATTTCGTCCTGGCGGTAGGAGTGGCAGTGGATGAGGCGCTTGCCTTCGAGGATCTCGGCGAGGGCCTCGAGTTCGAAGTCGCGGCGGCGGGTGGGGTCGTCCTTGCGGGCGAGGTATTCCTTGGCGGCGGTGAAGCGGTCGCGGATGAGCATTTCGACGCCCATGCGGGAGACGGGGTATTGGCCGCCGTTGTCGCCGGAGCCGTTCTTGCCGGTGGGGTTTTCGCCGAGGGCGAACTTGATGCCGGGGATGGCCTCGGCGAAGTGCATGTCGTCGGGGCGGGGCGTGCCCCAGCGGATCTTGTTGACCTGGCTCTGGCCGCCGATGGCGTTGGCGCTGCCGTGGAGGTTGAGGACGGTGGTGATGCCGCCGGCGAGCTGGCGGTACCAGTTGACGGCGTCGGGGTTGGTGACGTCTTCGATGCGGACTTCGGAGGTGATGGCTTGTGCGCCTTCGTTCACGCCGCCGGAGATGCCGGTGTGGGAGTGGGCGTCGATGAGGCCGGGGGTGAGGTGCTTGCCTTTGCCGTCGATGACGATGGCGTCGGGCGGGAGGCCGCCGGGGGGAGGGGCTTTGCCGACGTAGGTGATCTTGCCGTCGGCGATGATGACGGTGCCGGACTCGATGACGCCTTCGGGGCCGGAGGTCCAGATGGTGACGTCGGAGAAGACGGTGAACTTGGAGGGTGCGGCGGGCTCGGTGGTGCCGTAGGGGCCGAAGGGGACGGGGATGGCGTCGGGGACGCCGGCGAGGCGCCAGAGGGAGTCGTCCTTTTCTTCTTCTTTGGGTTTGGGCTTGCGCCAGCCGCGGTAGGTGTGGGTTGAGGCGTCGGGGAGGGTGGAGATGCCGACGAAGGAGTCGCCTTCGACGGTGATGACATCGGAGGAGTTGCCTTCGCCGAGGCCGAGGGGGGCGAGGGGGTGGGTGAACTCGATCTTGTTCTTATCGATCTTGACGCCTTCGGCTTTGATGACGGTGGGGTCTTTGCCGGGGGCGGTGAGGGTGAGGGTGAGGTCGTCGCCCTTGATTTCGAGGGAGAGGCCGTCGGCCTCGTTGAGGGGGACGGGCTTGCGGTCGGCTTCGATGATGCGCCAGGTGCCTCGAACGTTGGGGGTGTCGCGTTCGCGTTTGGAGCCGGAGATGGGGAAGGACTCGGGGCCGGCGGAGATGGTGCCGGAGAGGGAGCCGTCCTTGTCGCGTTTGATGGCGATGTCGGCTCTTTCGTAGTTTTGCCAGCCGGCGAGCGTGGCGGCGACGGAGCACGAGAGGGTGTCGGCGGTGGCTTCAACGCGGCCGCACTCGGAGTCGATGGTTTCGGCGTTGGCGTTGAGGGTGCGGACGAAGACCTTCCACTGCTTGTCCTGCTTCTCACCGACTTCCTTCACGACGACGGCGAAGGGGGAGGGGTTGTCGCCTTCGCGGGCGAGGTCGTACGTGCCGGCGAACTTTGAGATGGGGTCGACGGCGCGGCGGGTGGCGGAAAAGTCGGAGCGTTCGCCGGTGGGGCGGACGATCTGGCCGGTGATGGTGGTGGGCTTGCCGGTGGCGTCGCGCGAGATGGCGCCGGTGAGGAGGTAGAGGCCCTGCTTGCCGTCGAGGGGTTCGTGGTCGAAGATGAAGCTGAGGACGCCCTCGGTGATGGAGACCTTGGTGCCTTTGACGGACTTGTCGTCCCGGTGGAGGGTGACGTCGTCGCCCTTGCCGATGTCGAGCCAGCGTTCGGCGGCGGGGGCGCCGGGGAGGGCGATGTCCCACTTGCCTTCCATGTCGAGGGGGGCGGTGTAGCTGGTGTGTTCGCGGCCGTCGACCCAGACGGAGCGGACCTTGGTCTTGCGGTCGAAGAGGGGGCCGTCCATGACGACGATGTTGGCGAGCTTGCCGGGCTCGATGGTGCCCATGATCTTGGAGACGCCCAGGAACTCGGCGGGGCCGGTGGTGATGGCGGCGAGGGCGTCGGTTTCGGGGTAGCCGGCGGCGATGGCGAGCCGGAGGTTGGCGAAGAACTCGTTGCGGTCGCGGAGGCGGTGGGTGGTGAGGATGAACGGGACGCCCGCGGCGTGGAGGCGGCGCGGGTTGGTGGGTGCCTGCTCCCACTCCATCATGGTCTTGAGCTCGGTTCCGGCGGCTTTGCCGACGCCGGCGACGTCGGGGGCTTTGGGGAAGTTGATGGGGAGAATGAAGCGGTGACCGTCCTCGCGGATGGCGTCGAGGCGCTGGTACTCGGTGCCGCTGCCGAGGATGGTGACGTCGCGGCCGAACTCTGCGGCGATCTTGTGCGCGCGGAGGGTGTTGAGTTCGTCGGAGCAGTCCCAGACGAAGCGGGGGTTCTTCTCCTTGCGGAGGAGGTCGACGGCGTTGTCGGGGCCGATGAGGGCGCCGGAGGTGCGCTGGACGGACTGCCAGTCGGCGTCGCTGAAGGTTTGGCGGATGATGGCGACGGCGCCCATGAGGCTGGAGGGGTAACCGCCGCCGGCTTCGAAGGCGACAGACTGGTAGATGTCGTTGGCGTAGACCGGGGGCTTGTCGGCGCTGGGGTCTTCGGGGGCCTTGGCGAGGGAGACGACGGCGCTGCTGCCTCGGAAGATGCCACCGGAGGGGGAGATGGCGGCGGCGGTGAAGCCGAGGCGGCGGAGGGAGCTGGCGAGACCTTCGTCGATGCCGCCGGCGTCGAGGGCGTTGCGCTGGGGGGTGATCTTGGGGTTCCAGTGCTGGCCGGAGCGGTCGGCGGCGGGGGCGGGGATTTCGACTTCGGCGTAGGGCTCGATGAAACCGGCGTAGAGGTGGAGGCCGCTCGCGCGGACGATGCGGGGGCCCAGGGGGAGGCGAGCGGGCGTGTCGTCTTCGGTTCCGGCCTTGCCGTCGGGGCCTGGTTCACCGGGGATGACGGCGGTGATACGGCCGTCGCGGAAGACGACGGTGGCGTGGGTGAGGGATTGGGTTGGGGAGGTGTGGGCGGTGCAGTCGTGGATGGCGACCCAGGTGGGGTCGGCGCGGCGGGGGCCGTTGGCGGGGGGGTTGAGGGGCCCGTGCCCGGAGGGCTGTGCGGGGGCGTGGCCGGAGGCGAGGGCGAGGATCGCGAGGGCGAGTGTTTGGATCCGGTTCATGGGGGCCCAGCGTACCAATCGCGGCTGGGAGGCGTCGAAGCGGGGTGAGGGGGCGGCGGGGAAGAAAATCGGGGGAAATTCGAGACCGGTGCAAGGCGGGAGCCGTTGAAGGACATGGAGGGGGGCGGGAGGGTCCATGAAAAACCCGCGCATGCGGTGACTGGAATCGCGGGAATCGCGGCTTCGATGGTCATCGAGTGTCAACTGGAGCCAGTCTCGGTGCCCCCTTTGCTGTGTATGCGGGGGGCACTTTTTTTTGGAGGAAGTGGCGAAGTGGACAAGTGGCAAAGTGGGCGGCTGCGCGTTGATTTTCGCTGGGCCGCGGCGGGGTGTGGGGAGGAGGAAAGCTCAAAGCTCTAATCAGCAAAGCAGCAAATTCGGAGAAGACAGGCGGGGACTCAGTGCGGAGGGGAG
>JBEIUO010000078.1:0-7818 GCA_040374335.1 Phycisphaeraceae bacterium | reverse complement strand
GTGTCGACGCCGTCTTCCACCACGTTCCCGCCCCCGGCGCGCTCGCCTCGCTGCTCGCCGTCTCCCTGTTCGCCGCTCGTCGCAGACGCAACTGAGTTTCCGGGCCCGCCTTCCTCATCACGACCCGCGTCGACGTCACCCCAGCCCGTCCCAGAACACCAATTGCCCCTCTCGTGGGAGATGTTGCACCATGTCCTTGCCGATCCTTACATCGGAGGCATGATGAATCACCATCTCGACGAGCTCGAACCCCGCACGCTCCTCTCCGCACCCACCGCCGCGATCCAGTCCACAACCATCGCGCCCGACCAGTGGCTGATCGTTGTCCGCTACGCCGACACCGAGCACAGCATCGACCCCACGACCATCGGAAACGCCGATATCACGGTCGCCGGCCCAGCCGGCTACTCCCAAGCCGCCACGCTCTACCAGCGCCCCTTCGCAACCGGAAGCGGTTCTTATGTCGGCGTGTACTCCGTCCCCGCGCCGATGGGCGCGTGGGACTACGGTGCCAACGGAGCCTACACCGTTCGCGTCGCCAGCGGTGCCGTCGCCGACCAGTCCGGCGAGTCCACGATCGCCGCCGACTTGCGCACCTACAACCTCTGGTTCAACAACCCCGCCGTTCGCATCGCCCGCAACACCATCGAAACCAACCTCCGGTGGTGGGAGATGACCGTTAACGTCGGCGACAACATGGGCATAGCCAACCTCACGGTTGGACAAGAGATCGTCGAGGTCACTACCCCCGACGGTTCCTCCTACCGAGGCACCGTCCTCTCCTCTACCCGCGTCGGCCCACGCGACCTCTCCGTCGTGATCAAGATCGGTGCCAACGGCCGCCTCTGGGACTTCTCCGACAACGGGCGGTACTCCGTCCGCCTCCTCGCCAACTCGGTCTACGACACCGCAGGCGTCGCCGCCAATGCTCGCCTCCTCGGTTCCTACAACCTCTGGTTCACCGCGCCCAAGATCGAGATCACCAACTCCGAGCTCACCGACTCCAAGTGGCTCCTCACCGTCCGCTTCTCAGACAACGAAGGCATCGACCCCGAGAGCTTCTTCGGCACCCGTCCCACCCTCAGCGTCAGCGGCCCCGCTGGTCTCAACTACAACCGCATCTCGCGCTGGCACGTCGAACCCTCGGCCAACCCGGATGGCTCCTACTCCGCCGTCATCTTCTTCCAAGCCCCCCGAGGCTACTGGACTTTCCGCGAATCCGGCCAGTACCGCATCTGGTCCCAAGGCGGCGCTACCGACACCGGCGGTGTCCGCGTCGCGGCTGGCCAGTTCGCCGAGTTCGATCTCGCATGGTCCTCCGTCGACGGCCAGTTGGACACGTCCCGCAGCTCGAGTACGAGCAACGGGAACTGGGACGTCGAGTTGGTCTACCGCGCTGCGGGCACCCTCTCTTCCGGCTCCTTCAGCAGCGACGACATCGCCGCGTCCGGGCCCGGTTCAACTTCATACTCGGCGAGCCTGATCTCGGCCGTCCAGGAGTCCGCGGGCGTCTGGCGCGTGAAGTACCGGTTCAGCACCGCGGGCGCGTTCGCCGCCGGTTCGTACCAGATTACCCTCAACGCGGGTTCCGTTTCCGACTCGCTCGGCAATCTGGGCGTCGGCTACACCTTCGCCGCCCTCACCCTCACCGCCGCGTAGCGCCCGCTCCGCTCACCAGGTAAAACCTCGCGATAGTCACCTCGAACGGCTCTCCCCGCGCGGGCTTTCCCGTCTCGAACTGGTGGACCATCGTGTACGACCCCTCCATCGTTCCCCACGGTGTCGCGAGTGGACAATAGCTCGAGTACTCGAACGACTCCCCGGGCCCAAGCTCCGGTTGCTGCCCCACAACACCCTCGCCCCGGACCGTTGCGGTTTCCCCGTCGGCGTCAACGATGTGCCAGTTCCTCGACAGGAGCTTCACGTTCTGCTCGCCCTCGTTCGTGATCCGGATGCGATAGCCGAAGACAAACCGCCGTGATTCCGGGTCCGACTCTTGCGGCAAGTAGACAGGAATCGCCCGTACGCGGACGCCGCCCGTCACCGATTCTGAGCCGACTTTCGCGCCCATGCCACACATTCTATGTTCTGCCAACCCCGCGGGTCTCTCCAGCAAAAAGGGCGAGATCCCCCGGGACGCCGTCGGGCTCGCGCACGGTCCTACACTCGCGACCGCTCCGGCCCATCGACCCACGTTTGGTCGCGGGGTCGCCGCCAGCGTGTTTGTCACTTGAGGTTGCTCCATGAACGAACTGCCGAAGTGTCCCAAGTGCGAAGCGGACTACACCTACATGGAGGGAGCGATCTTCGTCTGCCCATCCTGCGCGCACGAGTGGAACTCTGTCCAGGCCGAAGCGACCCAGGAAGAAGCACCGGAGGAAGACAACACCGTCCGTGACGCCAACGGAAACGTCCTCCAGACCGGCGACAACGTCATCGTGATCAAGGACCTCAAGGTCAAGGGCTCATCGCTCGTCGTCAAAGGCGGAACGAAGGTCAAGAACATCCGCCTCGTCGACGGCGACCACGACATCGACTGCAAGATCGACGGCATCGGCGCCATGCAACTGAAGTCCGAGTTCGTCAAGAAGGCATAGCACGCCGAACGCAAGTCTCGCTCAGCCTGTCGCGCCACGCGCCGAACCCCGAAGCGAAGAAGCCCCCGTCACATGCTCGGCAAGGCGATGAAGAAGCAGAAAGCCCAGCACGATCCCCGCCGCAACGATCCGTGTCCACCAGGAACTCAGATCCCCCTGGAAGCTGATGATCGTCTGGATGATCCCGAGGATCAACACGCCCGCGAACGAGCCAGCGACGGTGCCCACCCCACCCCGAAGCAGTGTTCCGCCGATGATCACGGCCGCGATCACATCCAACTCCATCCCCTTACAACTCGCGGGATCACCCGACTGCTGATAGAGGCAGAAGAACACCCCCGCGATCGCCGACAGCATCCCCGAAAGCGCGTACACACGCACCCGCATCGCACGCACCGCGAGCCCCATCAAAAGAGCCGCCGAGGCATCATCCCCGATCGCGTACACGGCACGCCCGAATCGCATGTGCCTGAATACAAACCACGCCGCCGCGAGTAGCACGAACAACACCGGAACGGTCACCGGAATCACCGTGCCGCGCGCCCCAATGCTCAGGTGAAACGACAACGCGTCGTTCATAGTGTTCGCCACGAACGGATGCTGGATCCCTACCGACTGCGGATGCACCGCAAAGGCCGCACCGCGCGCAAAGAACATCCCCGCCAGCGTTACCATGAACGCGGGGAGTTCGAACTTCGCGATCAACGCTCCTTGCACCGCCCCAAACACTCCACCACACACGATCGCTGCCGCGAACGCGGCAAGTGGGTGCACGTGATGGTCCTCGATGAGCGTCGCGACGAGAATGCTCGTGAACGCCATCACGGACCCCACCGAAAGATCGACTCCCCCAGAGAGAATCACAAACGTCGCACCGATCGCCGCGACCGCGAGAAACGCGTTGTCGACCAGCAGATTCCGGACAACAGCCACCGACGCGAAGTTCGGGTACGCCAAGGAGCCAAACACGAACAGGCCCAGCAGCAGCACGTAGGTGGCAAGCCGCGGAGCCAGCGAAGACAGCCGATGCCCGCTCATCGCGACGTCCCCCTTCGGAGCAAGGCACACACAGACGCCCGAAACGCCGGAGACTGCAGCAGGCACACCGCGATCACCGCCGCGGCCTTCGGCGCCGGGGCGATCTCCGCCGAGACGTCCTGCATGTACAGCGTCTTGGTCAGCATTTGCATCAGCATCGCGCCCACGACGGTCCCCACCAGCGAGAACCGTCCGCCCCGTAGCGACGTGCCCCCGATCACGACCGCGAGAATCGCGTCTAGTTCCAGCAGTTGCCCCGCGTTGTTCGCATCAGCCGCCTTGATGTACGAACACTCGATCACTCCCGATACCGCCGCCAACAGGCCGCACAACACGTACGCGAGCACTGTCACCGCGCGATCCGGCGCCCCCGCCAGCCGCGCCGCCGCGCTGTTGTCGCCCACGCACTCCACAAACAACCCGAGCGAAGTCCTCCGAAGCGAAACCCAAAGCGCCACCGCCGCGCACGCCAGCAGCGTTACCGGCACGGGCAATCCCAGCAGCGATCCGTTGCCGAGCGCCGCGGTCTCACCGCTCTCAAACGTGACGATCGAACCCCCGGTCACGAGCTGCGCAAGCCCGCGACCCGAAACCATCAGCACCAGCGTCGCCACGATGGGTTGGAGCCGACACACCGCGACCAACACGCCGTTCCACGCCCCGCACAGAACGCCAACCCCCGCAGCGCACGCCAACGCGATCGGCCACGACGACGGTGAGTCCACGACGATCGTGGCCGTGACCGCCCCCGCAACCGCGGCAACCGCGCCCACCGAAAGATCCACCCCGCCGGTCGCGATGACCACCGTCATCCCGAGTGCAACGATCGCGACCCGTGACCCGTGATTCAGAATGTCCACGAGCACCCCGAAGAGCCGGCCGTCGCGGGCTTCCAGTGCGAAGAACCCCGGCGTGAACACCGCGTTGAACGCCATGAGCACCGCCAGTGCCACCAGCGGCCACACGAGCCCCGCGGAGGCCCTCCGCATCATGGTGGCTCGCTCAGTCATGGTGCCCCGCCATCACACGCAGCAACGCGTGCTCACTCAACGCCGGCCCCGACAGCTCCGCCACCGACCGCCGCTCACGCAACACCACCACCCGCGAACACGCACGAATCAGTTCCTCGAGTTCTGAACTGATCAGAAGCACCGCAACCCCGCGCTCGCGAAGCCGCTCGACAGCGCGTAGAACATCCGCCTTCGCCGCGATGTCGATCCCACGTGTCGGTTCATCCAAGATCAGCAGCCGCGGCGTCATCGCGAACCACCGCGCCAGCAGCACCTTCTGCTGATTCCCGCCAGAGAGCGAACCGACCGGTGCGTGCGCGCCATCCGTCTTGATCCCGAGCGACTCGATGAACCCGGCAACCAACTCGCGCTCCATCGCACGATCGATCCGCGCGAACAACCCGGCTCGCGCTCGCAATCCCACAATCATGTTCTCCGCCACGGTCAGCGCCGGGAAGATCCCCTCCGCCTTTCGGTTCTCCGGCAAGAAGCCCAGCCCCCGCTCGATCGCCGCCCGCGGCCCCGCGAACCCCGCGGCAGCACCGTCAAGCCTGTACTCACCCTGGGTCGCGGTTGCCGCGCCGAACAGAAGACGCGCCGTCTCCGTACGCCCCGATCCGAGCAGACCAGCGAGTCCAACCGTCTCGCCCGCACAAACATCGAGGTCGACCCCCTCCAGCATCCCGGTCCGACCAAGCCCTTTCACCGAAACGACCGTGTCGCCCGACCGACCATTCTCAAACGCCGCGGCTGTCTTCTCCACATCATCGCCGAACTCCCGACCCACCATCAGCGAGACGAGCCGGCTCCGGCTGATGCTCCGGGCCTCGAATGTCCCGACCACCGCTCCATCTCGAAGCACCGTCACTCGGTCGGCGATCGCGTCCACCTGACCCAGAAAGTGCGAGACAAACACGATCCCAAGCCCCTGCGCCCGCAGCTCCCGGAGCACATCAAGAAGCCGCGCCGCTTCGTCGCGGTCAAGACTCGACGTCGGCTCGTCCAGGATCAGCACCCGTGCGTTCACCGAGAGGGCTCTCGCAATCGCCACCATCTGCTGCACCGCAACCGAGCACGAGCCGAGTTCACGCCCCACATCAAAGCCCGCAAGCCCAAGCCTCCCCATCGCCGCAACCGCCCGGGCCCGAGCCTCCCGCCAATCGATCCGCCGAGGCCAGAAGCCCTTTACGGGTTCACGCCCCAAGACGATGTTCTCAGTCACCGAGAGGTGCGGGATCAGCCCGACTTCCTGGAACACCGTCGCAATACCCAGGTTCTCCGCCTCGTGCGGCGAAGTCGGACACACGACACGGCCACCCACGCGGATCTCACCCCGCGACGGCCGAACGATCCCGCTCAGGCACTTGATGAGCGTGCTCTTGCCTGCGCCGTTTTCTCCGAGCAGCGCCTGCACTTCGCCCGCGCGCAGTTCAAAGCTCACCGCATCGAGCGCGCACACCGGACCAAACCTCACGCACAAATCCGTCGCGCGAAGCAGCGGTCCCGAATCGCTGGCAGACCCGGTCGTCAAGTCAGTACTTCCGGGTGGTGATGTCCTTCGCCGCGTTCGACTGCTCGAACACCGCCGCGTTCGTGACGATCCGCTTCTCCACGGGCTTCTTCGCCGCGATCGCTTCAGCCGCGTCGCACAACTGCGGACCCAGCAACGGGCTGCACTCGACCGTGCAGTTCAGCTTGCCCGCGACCATCGCATCAAACGCCGCCTTCACGGCGTCAATCGAGACGATCTTGATGTCAACGCCGGGCTTCAGGCCCGCCTCCTCGATGGCTTGGATTGCCCCCAGCGCCATGTCGTCGTTGTGCGCATACAACGCGGTGATCTGCTTCCCCTCCGGGCTCTTGAGGAACGACTCCATGACCTCGCGCCCCTTCGCCCGCGTGAACTCGCCGGACTGGCTCTTGATTACCTTGATCTCCGGGTGTGCCTTGATCGCCTCCTCGAAGCCGCGCTTCCGATCGATTGCCGGTGCCGAGCCCGGCGTCCCCTGCAACTCCACGACAACCGCCTTCCCGCCCGTTGCCCCCGCCAGCCACGCCGCCGCTCGCCGCCCCTCCTCAACGAAGTCGGCGCCGATGAACGTCACATACAGGTCGTCGGTCGATACCTCGACCGCGCGGTCCGTCAGCACCACCGGAATCCCCGCCGCCTTGATCTCCTTCAGCACCGGCTCCCAGCCCGTCTCCACAACCGGTGAGAACGCGATCACGTCCACCCCCTGCGCAACAAAGCTCCGCAGGGCCTTGATCTGGTTCTCCTGCTTCTGCTGCGCATCCGAGAATACAAGCTCAAACCCACGCGCCGCCGCCTCGGTCTTGATCGACTCCGTGTTCGCCTTCCGCCAATCGCTCTCCGCGCCGATCTGCGAGAACGCCAGCCGCAGCTTCTTCGTTGCGCCCTGCCCCGATGCCGGCACGGGATCGGCCGCCTTCTTCTCACACCCGAAGGCAATCGCCACGGCCGCCGCCGCGAGGAGAAGCACCGATCGTCTGGTTGCGCGTTTCATCGTCTGTTTCCTCTGCAAAAGGGGTCTAAGCTCCGCCGATCCGCGTTCATCTTACCTCAAGTGTGAAGAGCGTCACACTCGACGCCTCAACCGCAAGCGAATCCCCAATCCCAGAAACCCTGCGCTCGCGGATCTCAACCGGCCGGGGTCCGTCAGGGTCGTTGTACGCCATCGGAGCCCCGCTGATCACGCGCTCCGTCCCCTTCCCCGTCAGCACCGCCCCCTTCAGTTCGATTGGAATCGTCAACGCCGACGTCGAAGGATTCACGACCGCAATCGTCAGCATCCGGCGGTCAGTACTCCACGCCGCCAACGCGTCCACGGTCGGCGTTGTTTCCGTCCTACACGGCACAGTCCCAAAGTGGTGCCGATACAGCTTCAGCACAAGCCCCGTCGTATCAAACGCCGCGTTCGTCCTGCTCGTCTTGATCGCACCGATCACGTTCACCGTCTGCGCGTAGTTGGCCATGAAGTACAGGTCGCTGTTCCGCCCAAACGCGTTCAACGCCGCCGCGCACCCCAGCGCATCCTTCATGAAATAGCGTGTGCCCAGCTCGCCGAAGACGTGCGGGCCGTACCAGTAGTTCCACTCGTCCTGCACGATCCTGATGTCCCGCCCCTTCAAGTTCGGCAACTCGCGACGATACC
>JBEIUO010000712.1:0-2167 GCA_040374335.1 Phycisphaeraceae bacterium | reverse complement strand
GCGCTCAAGGCCGCGGGCGTTCGCGCGACGCTCGACGACAGCAACGAGCGGATCCAGGCGAAGGTGAAGGTCGCGGCGGACGAGAAGGTCGCGTACATGCTGATCGTGGGCCCGCGCGACGCCGAGAGCAACGCGGTGAGCGTGCGTGCACGCGGGATCGAGAAGGACCTGGGCGCGATGCCGCTGGAGGCGTTCGTCGCGGGGATTAAGGCGGAGATCGCGGAGCGGCGAGCGGAGCTGGGCGTGAAGCCGTGAGGTTAGTCGCCGAAGTGTGATGGAATGAAAAGGGGCGAACCGTGTGGTTCGCCCCTTTGCGTTGGTCGGTGAGGTGGAGGCAGGATCAGTACGCGAGGCACTGCTTGACGGCTTCCGCGATGCGCTTGGCATCGGGGAGGTAGTCGAGTTCGAGCTTGTAGTAAGGCATGATGGTGTCGAAGCCGGCGACGCGCTGGACCGGGGCCTTGAGGTAGAGGAAGCAGTTTTCCTGGATTCGGGCGGTGAGCTCGGCGCCGAGGCCGACGGTCTTGGGGGCTTCGTGGGCGATCACGCAGCGGCCGGTCTTCTGGACGGACTGGATGATGGTGTCGGTGTCGATCGGAGAGATGGTGCGGAGGTCGATGAGTTCGACGCTGACGTCCTCGGGGAGGTTGTCGAGGACTTCGAGGCACTGGTAGACGGTTGCGCCCCATGAGATCAGGGTGAGGTGCTCGCCCTCGGTGACGACTTTGGCCTTGCCGATGGGCAGCGTGTACCGGTCCTCGGAGATCCACTCGCGGGAGGGGAGGCGGTAGACACGCTTGGGCTCGAAGAAGAGGACGGGGTCCGGGTCGTCGAGTGCCGCGGCGAGGAGGCCTTTGGCGTCGGAGGGGGTGGAGGGCATGACGATCTTGAGGCCGGGCTGGTGGGCGTAGATGGCCTCGGGGGAGTCGGAGTGGAGTTCGGGGGCGTGGATGCCGCCGCCGACGGGGACGCGGACGACGAGGGGGATGGTGATCGCGCCGCGGGAGCGGGTGCGGTAGCGAGCGGCATGGTTGACGAGTTGGTCGTAGGCGGGGCCCATGAATCCTTCGAACTGGATCTCGGGGATGGGGCGCATGCCGCCCATGGCGAGGCCGATGGCGGCGCCCATGATGCCGGATTCGGAGAGCGGGGTATCGAAGATGCGGTTGGCGCCGAAGCGTGCCTGAAGGCCGTCGGTGGCGCGGAAGACACCGCCGTTGATGCCGACGTCTTCGCCGAGGCACACGACGCGGCTGTCGCGCTCGATTTCCTGGGCGAGGGAGAGGGTGATGCTCTCGACGAGGTTGCACTCGACGAGGTTCTGGCCGGTGGTCTCATCGACGCGGCGGCGGAGCTTGGGGTTGAACGGGGCCTTCTCGGCGGTGGTGCTCATGGTGTTCTCGGCGTTAGGCATTGGGCATTAGGCACTCGTCGCGCAGTTCTGAACGTGCTGCTGTGAGCTTTACGAAGACAGTCCGACTTGCTCGGGGTGCTGGCCGAGGCTGTGGGTCTGCATGGTTCGACGCTGGACCTCGAGTTCGGGGGGGATGGTGGCGTAGGTGTAGTCGAAGATGTCGGTCTTCGCGGGCTTGGCGATCGTCTCGGCGGTCTTGACGACTTCCGCGGCATTCAGGCGGGACGCTTCGTCGAGGGCGGCCTGCTTGGCGTCGTCCCAGATGCCCTTGGTGGTGAGGTACTTGCGAAGGCGGATCACGGGGTCCTTCGTGGCCCACGCGTCGACTTCCTTCTGGTCGCGGTAGCGGCGAGCGTCGTCGGCGGTGGTGTGGTCGGCGAGGCGGTAGGTGACGGCCTCGATGAAGGAGGGGCCGCCGCCGGCGCGGGCCCGTTCGATGGCCTCATGGCTGGCCTTGTAGACGGCGAGGAGGTCGTTGCCGTCGATCTGGATGGTCGGCATGCCGTAGGCGATGGCGCGCTGGGCGACGGTCTCGCAGGCCATCTGGTTTTCGCGGGGAGTGGAGATGGCCCACTGGTTGTTCTGGCAGAAGAAGACCGTGGGGGTCTGGAAGACGCTGGCGAAGTTCATGGCTTCGTGGAAGTCGCCCTCGGAGGTTGCACCGTCGCCGAAGTACGTGATCGTGACGCGCTTTTCCTGCTTGAGCTTGAAGGCCCAGGCGATGCCGGTGGCGTGGAGCATCTGGGTGCCGAT
>JBEIUO010000364.1:0-3844 GCA_040374335.1 Phycisphaeraceae bacterium | reverse complement strand
CATCGCCCTCCTCCTGCTGCTCCTCGCCCTCGCTGGAGCCGCCGCCATCTCGTTGGGCCCCGGCGGCCTCGCCTTCGACGACCCCGAACTCCTTGGATTCCGGGCCTTTCGGGCCATCGCCGCCGCCGTCGTCGGCCTCGCCCTCGGTGCCGCTGGCGTCGTCCTCCAGTCCATGATGCGTAACCCCCTCGCTTCCCCCGATCTCCTCGGGGTCGCCGGCGGGGCCGGGCTCGCCATGTCCCTCGCCGCGTACTTCGCCGGTCTCAGCGGCAACGCCGCCAAGTTCGCCTGGGCCGGCCCCTGGGCCACCGCCGCCGCGGTACTCGGTGCGCTCGCCGCCCTCACCCTGGTCTACGCCCTCGGCCGCCGCAAACGGGGCCTCGACCCCGCCACCGTAATCCTCGTCGGCGTCGTCGTCGGCATCCTCTCCGCATCCCTTACCCAGCTTCTCCAGCAACTCATGCCCCCCGAGCAAGGTCGCAGCGCCGCCAGCGCGTTCTTGGGCGGTATCCGCGAAAACGAACTCGGCTGGGCGGAGCTCTCCCTCATCGCCGCGCTCACCCTCGCCTGCGTCACCTGGGCCGCTTTCCTCGGTCCCGCCATGGACGCCTCCGCCATGGGCGACGACGAGGCCATCAGCGTCGGCGTCAGCCTCCCACGCCTCCGCATCAGCCTCTTCATCATCGCCGGGGTCCTCAGCGCGGGCGCGGTCGTCATCGCTGGTCCCATCGGTTTCGTCGGACTCATCTGTCCGCATTTCATCCGCCTCGCCTCCGGCCCCCGTCACCGCGGCCTCGTCATCGGTGCCTCACTAGCCGGCGCACTCCTCGTCCTCGGCGCGGATACCTTTGTTCGCCTCATGCCGCTCCAGACGGGAAGACTCCCGCTCAGCGTCATTACGGCCGTCATCGGTGGACCTGTCCTCGTCCACATGCTCAGGTCTCGCAACGGGAGAATCGCATGAAGCTCATCGCCATGTTCGCCACCTCCGCCGCCCTCGCGCTCGCCCCCTTCGCGGCGGCACAGGATGCACCCGCAAACCCCGCCGCGCCCCAGCCCGCGGTTCAGCCCCAGCCCAATGAGTCCAAGGAGCAGCTCATCGCGCTCCTCGCCGAAGCCGGCAAGCCCGAGGAAGGCCACAAGGTCCTCGAGCAACTCGTCGGCGACTTCGAGATCTCCGGCAAGCTCTCCATGATGCCCGGTCTGGATATCGACTGGGAAAGCACCGGCACCGGCAAGACCATCCTCGGCGGCCGCTTCCTCGAACTCGACATCACCTCCAAGCCCGGAGTGAAGCCCCAGATCTCCAGCAAGTCCATCTTCGGCTTCGACACCCGCCGGGGCGTCTACACCATGTGGGGCATCGACACGCTCGGAACCTACAGCGTCTCGGGCACCGGTTCCTACGACGCCGCGACCAAGAAGCTCACCATCTCCGGCACCGAAGCCGAAGGCGGCCGCACGCTCAACTTCCGATTCACCTACACGTTCACCGACACCGGCTACAGCGCCACTCTCGAGTTCGAAATGGCGGCCAACACGTGGTCCACCGTGGGCAAGTGGGAAGCGAAGCGCATCGAGAAGAAGTAAGCCCCACTCACCGCGCCACTCGTCCCCCGAGCAGCCGCAGCCCGCCCAGCGTCACCAGCGATGTCGCGATCATCACCGTCGCCAGTATCAGCGGCCGATCCGTCCCCTGCTCGAGCCCCATGTAAATCGCCAGCGGCACCGTCTGCGTCGAGCCCGGTAGATTCCCCGCAAAGATCATCGTCGCGCCAAACTCCCCGATCGCGCGGCTCCAGCTCATCGCCGCGCCCGCAGCCAGCGACGGCGCCGCCGCCGGCACCAACACCCTCCACGCGAACGTCACCCCACGCGCCCCATCCAACGCCGCCGCCTCCCGTACCTCCACCGCAACCGCCTCAAACCCCGCACGCGCCGCCCGAACGTAGTACGGCGCGGCGACAAACACCTGCGCCAGCACCACCGCCGCGGGCGTGAACGCGACCCCCAGCCCCATCCGGTCCAACATTCCCCCCGCCGCGCCGCTCCGCCCCAGAAAGAACAGCAACGCCACACCCGCCACCGCCGGCGGCAGCACCGTCGGCAGATCCACGAGCGCCTCCGCCACAGCCACCCCGCGCGCTCGTGAGGCCCGTGGCAGCGACAACCAATACGCCAGCGGCGTCCCCATCGCGACCGTCAACGCCAGAGAGATCGCGCTCGTCACCGCGCTGACCCCGATCGCGCTCCGCGTCTCCGCGCTCGCCAACTCCGAGATCACCGCGTGAAACGGCGTCCTCGCAACCAGCACGCACACCGGCAACGCCAAGAACACCAAGAGCGGCGCACCGAGCATCAGCGATGCACGCCCACGCCCCATGCTGGATGCCCAGGTCGTGCTCACGGCGTCGGAATCTCAAACCCCCGCCGCGCGAGAATCTCCGCCGCCTTCGGCGAAGCCAGAAACGCTACGAATCTCGCCGCGTTCGCACCATCGTGCGAACCCGCGCACACCGCCGCGACATACTCCGTCCGCTGCCCAATCCCCAGCGGCAGGGCGATCGCCTTCAACGGCCGCGTCGAAGCCCCGTCGCTCATGTACCCGATCCCCGCATCCACCTCTCCCATCGACACCTTCGTCGCCAGCGCCGACGCCGACTGCTCCAGCGACACCACGTTCCCTTCAAACGCCGCGACAAACGCCGGCCCGTACTCCGCCGACTCCCGCGCCTGCTTCAACGCCTCGTCCGTCGCCCGCCCCAGCGGCACCGCCTTGTTCGCGATGAGCACCCGCAGCCCCGGCTTCGCCAAGTCCCTAAAGCCCGCAACCCCACCGGGGTTCCCGCTCGGCACCAGCACCGCCAGCGAGTTCGCCGCGAACGCCCGCACGCTCGCCTCGTCCAAGACCCGCTTCGATCCCTCCACGTGCCTGCGGTCCGCAGACACAAACACGTCCGCCTTCACGCCATTCTGCAGCTGCGTCCGCAACTGGTTCGACGCCCCAAAGCTCAGCGTCACCTCCACCCCCGGGTTCTCCGCCGTGAACGCCGCCGCCACCTCCTGCAACGCGTCCCCAAGCGACGACGCCGCCAACACCGTCACCCCCGGGCCCGCCTTCCCCCGCCCGCACCCGTGTCCCATCGTCAGGACACACGCCAACGCCAACACAACGCCCACCAGTGTCAGGTTCCGCATGCGGTCAGTGTACGGGATCCAAATCCGCCCCACGCCCTGCAATACACCGAACGGATTCGCGTTGACTCTGACGTTCGGCCTACCTTTGATTTTGGCAGCGACCCCAGAGCCGGGGTGTCGCCGCGGACGGGCCATGGGGGCCGCCGCTGATCCGGCTTGGAACGTGACATGAACACCGCTCTGCAGTCGCTCGCTCTCATCGGCAACCTCAACACGTGGGAACTGCTGGTGATCCTCGCGATCGGCCTGCTCATCTTCGGTCGCCGACTCCCCGAAGTCGGTCGAAGCCTCGGCAAGGGCATCATCGAGTTCAAGAAGGGCCTTAAGGGCGTCGAGGACGACGTCGACGACGCCTCCTCCGGCCGAAACGTCAAGAGCCCCAAAGAGTTCCCCCGCACCGGTGAAGACGACCGCCGCGTGAGCCGCTCCGAGACCCAGCAGAACGTCTCCGAAACTCAGGCCTAATCCCCCGGTTGGCGAACTCCCGTCCCCGCGATACGCTCGTCAGATGCTGACCTGCCCCCTCGCGGCCCTCTGCCTCCTCCTCAGCCCCCAAGACCCCCCGCGAATCGTCGTCGCCACCGACGACGTTCGCATCTCCGAATCCTGCATCATCTCGATCCCCCGAGGCACCGTCATCGCCGAT
>JBEIUO010000608.1:0-2621 GCA_040374335.1 Phycisphaeraceae bacterium | reverse complement strand
CCGCGAGGCGGATGTCCACCGTCTTCGTCCGGTCCGCCCGGTACTCCGCCAACGCGGACAGCGCCTTGTTCAGCTCGCTCTTGAGCGCCGCGTCCCGAAGGTCAAAGCTCACCACCTGAGGCAGCCGCACCGACACCACGCCATCACTCGTCAGCACGTTGACGTACGCGACGTTTACGACCGCGTCCTTGCTCGCGGGCTCCTGGCGCGACTCCACGCCCAGCACCGTACCCACCAGTTCCCTGCCCTCCGCCAGCTTCAGCGAGACCTCCGCGCCCCGTAGCCGCCCCAGCAACGCCTGCATGCTCGGGTCGTCGGAGATGTCCACCGCGAAGCTGCTCAGCCGCTTGCTCAACGGCTCCTTGCTCCCGTAGCTCACCCCCTCGATCCGCCCCTGACCCTTCGACAGGTCCAGAACGATCATCGACTTCAGGATGTCGTTGATCTGCTTCGTGTCGAACCGCAACTGGACGTTCGCGTCCCCCTCGATCAGCCCCCGGCGTTCGAACGCGCCCACCCCCGACCGGTAGAGCGTGATCCGACGAAGTGGAAGCTTGGAGGCTGCGGACTCGGCCGATGCTGCACCGTGCCCTGAATGGGAGTCCTGTGCCGACGCGGGCGCTACGGCCAATGCCAGCCCAGATGCCGCGATCAATGCGAGTGCGATGTTGAGTTTCATGATGATTTCCTTTGGCTATGCCTGGGCCCGTGTTAGTCCACCGACAGATTCGCCACGAACTCATCGAGACCGGCCTGTGCCTGGTTGCGTCTCTGCTGCGCGGCATCCGCCTCGGTCGTGATTGCCTCGAGCCGCGATTCCTGTTCGGCGAACTTGGTCATATACCGGCGATAGAGATCACTGTTGCGATCGATGGAGCCCATATTGGATCGGATCCGATTCTGGTCTTCCCCGATCCGCCCACGTTCCGCGTTGAGATCGTCGATGGTCTTCTGGTGCCCGGCAATCTCGGCCTGACGACGGCCGATCTCACGGAAAGCGTTGACCACGGCCTCGGAGGCCGCACCGCTCTTCGAGTAGATCATCATCGTTTCAGCGGCGAACTGCGAGAAGTGGTACTGCCGGAACGTCTCCCATTCCTCGACGATCTTGAGCGGTTCGGTTTTCCCCGCGTCGATTCCGAGCTCGAAGCGATAGGTCTGGGCGGTCTGCTCGGCGGGCTTCGCAGGTTGTTTCAGGGTCCATCCATCTCGGCGCGGATGCTCGACGATGAGCGAGCGGCCTCGGGCGAGGTCCTTGTTGGTGAATCCGTAGTCGGTGGTCGCCCTCATCAGCACCGACAGTTCGAGCATGCCCTTCACGAACCGAACCTTGCGAACTTCTTCGCCAGCCGTGCTGCTGGTCGTCACATCGGTTTCCAGATCAACCGAGTACGCGAGCAGGCGTTTGTCGCCCGCGGGCACGTGACCCACCTGCGCGTCACCGGCGTACGCCCCGCTGTCGTACACGCTGATCGGCCCCGGCATCAGCTGCAACTTCGACGTGTTCACGATCTCGACGCCACGCATCGGGTGCGTGCTCCCATCCGCCGGGTTGTAGATGCTCACGCGCCGGCCCTCAATGCCTGCGCTCAGAATCGGCAGCATCGCGGAACGCTGACGCTCCACCGTCACAGGTGATTCGAGCTGGTACTGGAACACCTCCCCCACTTCCATCGCAGCCGCTTGCGTGCGGGCCGCGTAGGCGGCGAGGTCTTCGGAACTCAGAGCGGGGATGTCGCCCAAGACCGCTCTCCCCGCCGCGTCTATGCCTCCAATCGCAGTACCCGCCGAGGCGGGCGCGGGAGCCGCGGCCGGCTTGCCTGCCCCCGGGCGGTCCCAGCCCGAGCGAGAGCGCTTCAACGCGTTGAGCCCCGCGTTGCCGGTCTCCCCGTCTCGCTGTGCCTTCTCCTGCTCCACCCCGCCCTGATAGGCCCGCGGCATGACACCGGGCACCGTCGGCACCGGCACATCCGGCCTCGTCACGTACAGCGGCTCGTACAAGTCCATCGTGAAGCTCACCGGGCGGCCCGACACCAGACTCAACGTCACCTGGTTCCAGTCCTCGTCCGTCGTGTTTTCCACGATCGCCCAGCCCTGCAGCGTCACGCCCTCCTTCGTATCACCCTTCACGTCTTTCTTCGTGTCAGGCAGGATCAGCCGGTAGCTCGTCTTCCACACCGGGGATTCCTGCACGTACCCCACCACGATCTCGCGTGCGCCCTGCCCCGCGAGGCGGATGTCCACCGTCTTCGTCCGGTCCGCCCGGTACTCCGCCAACGCGGACAGCGCCTTGTTCAGCTCGCTCTTGAGCGCCGCGTCCCGAAGGTCAAAGCTCACCACCTGAGGCAGACGGACCGACACCACGCCGTCGCTCGTCAGCACGTTCACGAACGCCACGTTCGTCACCGCCTCCTTGTTCACCGGCTCCTGGCGCGTCTCCACGCCCAGCACCGTCCCCACAAGCTCTCTGCCCTCCGCCAGCTTCAGCGAGACCTCCGCGCCGCGTAGCCGCCCCAACAGCTCCTGCATGCTCGGGTCGTCGGAGATGTCCACCGCGAAGCTGCTCAGCCGCTTGCTCAACGGCTCCTTGCTCCCGTAGCTCACCCCCTCGATCCGCCCCT
>JBEIUO010000709.1:0-2181 GCA_040374335.1 Phycisphaeraceae bacterium | reverse complement strand
GTGATCCCGGTCAACCAGAATGTTCGACGGCTTCAGATCCCGATGCGCGACGCCGTTCTGATGCGCATGGTTCACCGCCTCCGCGATCTGCGCCACAACCCGCGCGATCATCCGCCGCAGGTCCGCCGGCGACCACGACCCCCGCGCCTCCGCCACCCACTTCCCCCGTTGCAACCCCCGCACGTACTCAAGCACCAGCGCCATCCGCCCGCCCGACATCGCGACCCGGTCGTACAGCATCACGATCCCCGGATGCTTGAGCGTCGCGACGATGTCCGCCTCGCGCTCAAACCGCGCCCGCTGTGCTCGCGTGACGACCTGATCCACCTCAAACATCTTGATCGCCACCAGCCGAAGCGTGCTCGCCTGCTCCGCCAGATACACGACGCTCTGCGCCCCCCGCCCCCAGCGCTTCAGCATCCGATACCCGGGCACCACCCCCTGGTTCCAAGGGATCGCCCACGATGACAACCCCGGTTCAATCGCCCGCGGCTCAATCCCCGCAATCCCCTCCCCCACGCCATCCGACGAAACGGCGTCCCCACCCTCTCCCGGGCGTTCTCCCCCTTCCAGATCGCCGCCTTCGTCAAACGGGGCCATCAGAGCCTCCGCTTTCATTCTAACGGTTCTCCCCGCCTTCGGAATGCCCTGACACCCCCAAAACAAAAGACCAAACAAATTGTGAAAACGACTGGACAGACCAAACACCTACCGATAGCATGACCCAAACAAGAGCCATTCGGAGGACAGATGGAACCCACTCAGCACACCGCTTCCCAGAACGCCCCCCTCACCGTCGGGCATACCCCCCAACAGCCCGCGTCCGAGCCCATACCCCTTCCCAGCCAGGGCACCCTCACCGTGATCGACGGTCCCGGTGGCACCGGGAAGACCCTCACACTGCTCGAACTTCTCGTCTCCCTCCGACACCGCTCGCGCACCGGCGAAAACCTCCGCCTCGCCATCGCCACCACCCGCCGACTCGCACTCACCCTCTTCGCGGACGACAACGCGCCCGACCCCGCCCATCACCCCTCCCTCGAGATCATCGACACCGCGGCGCTCGCCGCCGACGACCCCACCACCACCGCCGAACGCCTCTCTCGCCTCTGCCGCATGCTCGGCACCACCCACCTCATCGTTCACCCCCTCGACGCCCTCTTCGCTGAACACGTCCGCGAAGGAGTCGTACACCTCGCTCAGCTCGCCTGGGAATCCTCCATCGCCGTCGTCGCCGTTATCCCCTCCACGACCCCTCGCGGCGGCCCGGGCATCGGTCAGTGGTTCCCCAACGGCAACTGCCCCACAATCGAAGACGCCACCCGCCGTCGCTTCCTCATCCCCGCTCCCGCCCGAGGCCTCGCCGCCATCGCCGCGGACGCCTTCCTGCTCAGCCAGTTGGAAGAGGGTGAGGCACCGGAAACCGAGATCCTCTGGCGGGCCCGCTTGGCAGGGATTGAGCCCACCGAACTCTCACACGCCAAGCGACGTCTGGGAGTCCGCGACGTCATGCGTCGCACCAAGGGGTGCCGCCACCGCGCCTGGCGCATGGGTGCCTGATTCGCCTCGCATCGCAGCCCGTGAGCATCCCCCACTCCGGTAGACTCCCCTCATGTACCCCCGAATCGCGCTTTCGCTTCTGCTTCTCCTCCCCTTCCTCAGCTTGGTCGCATGCAGCGGCCACCGTGGCCCCGCCGTTCCGCAGGCCCTCGAAGACCGCGCCGAGATTCCAGGACTCGAAGGCATTCGCTGCTGGGGACACACCATGACCCCGACGCTCGAAGCCGCCCTCGTGAACAGTTGGAACGACGAACTCGCCGCCGCAAATGGGGACCTCCAAGCACTCCTCGCCAAAGACGCCCACTACCTCGCCCTCTCGGGGGGCGGCTCCGACGGCGCTTTCGGCGCCGGCCTGCTCTGCGGCTGGACCCTCAAGGGAACCCGCCCATCCTTTAAGATTGTCACCGGAATCTCCACCGGCGCGCTCATCGCGCCCTTCGCGTTCGCAGGCCCCGAGTACGACCAGGTTCTCGCCGATCTCTACACCACCATCAGCACCAAGGACATCTCCCGCTTCCGGGGCATCCTCGGCGCCCTCACCTCCGACGCCCTCTCCGACACCACTCCCCTCCGCACAATCCTCGAAAAACACATCAACGATGCCTTCCTCGACCGCATCGC
>JBEIUO010000468.1:0-3252 GCA_040374335.1 Phycisphaeraceae bacterium | reverse complement strand
GTGACCGAGCTTTCAAGGGATTTCTACAACTATAGCTACGACGAGCTGGTGGAGATCCTGGAGAAGGACTTCGGCGCAACGAAGTTTCGCGCAACGCAGCTCTTCGAGTGGGTGTACCGCAAGGGCGTTACCGACTTCGACCTAATGTCGAACATCGGGCGTGAGCTGCGCGAAAAGCTCGCTGCCTCTTTCTGCTTCCCGAAAGCCCGCATTCACGACCGCCAGATTAGCCAAGACGGCACCCGCAAGTATCTCTTCGAGGTCGAAAACGGCGATCTCGTCGAGGCGGTGATGATTAAGCAGGCTAAGCGCATGACGCTGTGCGTCTCGTCGCAGGTCGGATGCGCGATGGCGTGCGCGTTCTGCGCGACGGGGACACTCGGACTGTCGCGGCACTTGTCGGCCGGGGAGATCGTCGCGCAGGTCGCCGTGGCGCGCCGTGTGGCGGCCGAGTCTGGACGGACGGTGAACCGGCTGGTCTTCATGGGGATGGGCGAGCCGCTCCACAACTGGACGGCCACCCGAGACGCGCTCGCCGTTCTTCTCGACGGTCATGGTCATGGCTTCGCCGCGGAGAAGGTGACGGTCAGCACCGTCGGCCTGATCGAGCGCATCGCCGCGTTCTCGGAAGCGTTTGGCGGACGGGTCCAGCTCGCGCTGAGCCTTCATGCCGGCACCGATGCGACCCGGCGACGCATCGTTCCGACCGCGCGGACGACGACAATCGCCGCCCTTCGCGAGGCACTGGCCGCGTGGCCGCTACCCGGAAAGCGCGCGTTGATGGTCGAGTACGTCGTTCTGCCGGGCGTCAACGACGGCGACGACGAGGTCCTCGGGGTGGCCGCCTTGGTTGCGGGGCTGCGCGCGTGCGTCAACCTCATTCCGTTCAACCCCTTCCCCGGGGCCGCGTTCCGCAGCCCGACGCGCGACGAGGTCCAGGACCTTCAACGCAGGATGCTCGCCGCGGGTGTGATGGCTACGGTGCGGTGGCCCCGCGGACGCGACGCCGCAGGCGCGTGTGGCCAACTCGCGCTCGCGCACCACCCCGACGCGCCACGTGCGCGCGGGGGCGCCGCCTAACGGGTTGGCAGCGCGCCGACGGAACGGCCACGAACGTGCTCCGTCGCCACGGCGTCGGCGGCGATCGCTTCCGGCGTGAACGCGACCGGGTACAGCCCGCCCGTGGCGTAGTCCGCGGCTTGGTCGGAGACGTGCGGGGACGTCGGGTCGTCGGATTGTCCATAGACGAACCGCGCGCGCGCGACGGGTTGCTCGTCGACCCAGGTCACGGCGAGCAGGAACGAGTTGCCGTCGTTCATCCACCAGCCGTCGGGGCCTGCTGACGTCACGGGGTCGTCGATCGGTGGTCGGTCGTTGGGGACCAGCAGGGACTGGCTGGCCTCGGGCCACCATTCCGCGATCCCGATCGTGCCTTCACCGTACTGGCCTCCGGGGACCGGCCAGTCCGTGCCGTCCTCGAGATGGATGCGCTGCAGATCGCCGAGCGTCGGCCACTCGTTGGCGGGGCGCGACGGGTCGAGCCAGGGCGAGAGCCAGGCGGCCGCGCGGGCGAGGCCGAGCAGGACGGGGTCGGTGCCTTGCGCGGGCGCGGGCACGAGGCCGGCGGGCGTGTCGATCGGGCGTGAGGTGTCGTAGGGTTCGGCGTACAACCCGTCGCCATCGAGGATGAGCGCGTCGCGGTCCCAGCCGCCGTGTGCGAGGAACGCGCGCCACAGGACAGCACCCCGGGTGTCGGCGCGGAACGTGCCGTCCCACCCGGCGAGGACGTCACAGGCGGGACCGATTGGCCGTTCGAGGGTGCCGTCGAGCACCGTTTGCACGCCGAGGCATCGGGCGACCACCGCCTCGCGGAGCTGTTCCGCGTGCCACGAGCGCATGGACAGGCCGGCGGCCTCGATCTCCGAGAGCGAGAAGCGGCCGTCGATGCCCGAGGCGGCGGAGGCAGACGCCGGCTCGGTGATCAGGCGGTGGTTCATCTTCGTGCGCGCGGACACGACGCCGGGCTCGGCACCGTACAGCGAGGGAAACCCGACCAGAGGGGTGGCGACGTTGGCGAGGCCGTGGGAGTCGTTGGCGTTGGCGGCGTAGTCACGGGTGCGGAGTCGCGGGGCGCGCTCCCACGCGATCAGCCCGGGTTCGACGGCGCGGGCGTCGGTTTGCCAAACCCCGTCGGGGTCGCTCCCGTCGAGAAGGATCGCGCCCGCGTCGGCGAACTGAGCGGAGAGAAAGCCCAGGAAGGAGCTGCTCGCTTTGAGTGTCTCCCAGTCTGCGATCGCAGCGTCCGAGAGGTCCGGAACGCGGCTGCCATCGGCGAAGAGCACCTCGCCGTCGGCGGCGGCCGCGAGGGTGTAGACCCAGGGGATCCCTTGGGTGTCGCGCAACGCAGCCTCGGCCTCGTCGAGCGAGGTGGCGTGATCGAGCCCATCCCAGGCGTCGAAGATCGTGAGGTCGCGGGCGTTGGCGTCGCGGAAGGTGATCGCGAGCTGGGGCGTCCAGCCCACGACCGGCGCGTCGAGGACGGGTCCAAAACGCGACCGCCATGTCGTTCGCTGAACCGGGCTTCGGGCTCCGTCCTCGCCGAGCACATCGATCGTGTGAACGGTCGGCGTCATCGCCTCGTAGGTCCCCTCAGGCGTGAGGTACCGGGTGGGATCGGCCGCATCGAGCGTCAGACCGTACGCGACGAAGCGTGGCGCGTACGAGACGGTGTGCGTCCACGCGAGGTGGGCATTGAACCCGAGGTTGACCAGGGGCACGCCCATCAACGACGCGCCATACACGTCGAGTTCGCCAGGTACCGTCAGGTGCATCTCGTACCACTGCTTCTCGCCGAAGGACGGGAAGTGGGTGTTTGACCAGAGGGCGCCGACGTCCCCTTCCACGCGTTCGCCGCCGAGGGCCCACCCGTTGCTCCCCTTGTGCGCCTCGCGAAGCTGACGGCGGAGTTGTTCCAAGCGCTCGACACCCGGCGGGCGTCGGGTCCCGCTCGCGGCGGTTGGGGGCGTGGCGCGGCCGATGTCCTCGACGAACAACGCACCAGACCCGTCGAGCGTGAGCGCGATCGCCCAGGTGAGGATGTCGGTGCGCGTGAGTGGCCGCACCCAGGGGGCGTCGGTGCAGGGGGCGGGTGCGCCGTTGGCCTCCAGGTAGGCGTCGAAGCCGGATGCGTAGCCGTCGATGGCCGTGCGTGTGGCCTCGGAGACGAGCGGCCATGCCTCCTCGGCGAGCGTC
>JBEIUO010000172.1:0-5990 GCA_040374335.1 Phycisphaeraceae bacterium | reverse complement strand
TCGACGCCGCCGCAGCAGCCGACCCTTCACTCCGAGGCCGCTTCAACGAAGTCTCCGGTGATCCCGCCGTCGCATAGCCCACTCCGACCCTCCCCGTCCGCCGCGCCGAAATGGCCAAACCAAAACCCGCCTCGACAACCGCGCCCAAACTCATCGCCCAGCTCCGCGCACTCGCCTCACCCAAGGTCCGCGCCGGCCTGGCCCGCTTCGCCATCCCCGACGAAAAGGCCCTCGGCGTCCCCGTCAACACCCTCCGCGACATCGCCAAGAAAAACGGCCGCGATCACCAACTCGCCCTCGACCTCTGGGCCTCCGAAATCTTCGACGCCCGCATGATCGCCCCCTTCCTCGCCGAGCCAGACAAACTCACCCTCGCGCAGATGAACGCCTGGGCCAAAGACTTCGACAACTGGGCCGTCTGCGACGCCGCCTGCTTCCACCTCTTCGACCGCTCCCCACTCGCCGACACCTGCATCACCAAGTGGGCCACCAGCAAACACGAGTTCATCCGCCGCGCCGCCTTCGCCCTCATCGCCAGCATCGCCCTCCACGACAAGAAAGCCCCCGACGCCCGCTTCCTCCCCTACCTCCCCCTCATCGAAGCCGCCGCCGACGACCCCCGAAACTTCGTCAAAAAAGGCATAAGCTGGGCCCTCCGCGGCATCGGCCACCGCTCCCCCGACCTCCACGCCGCCGCCACAGCCCTCGCCACCAAACTCGCCACCTCCACCCACCCCGTCCACCGCTGGCTCGGCAAAGACACCCTCCGCGACCTCACCCGCCCCCTCGTCCTCAAACGAATCACCAAGAAGTCGCCGAAGGCCAAGCCTCCAACCAAACCGAAGCCCGCATCAAAACCCAAGGCCAAGCCCAGGAGCAAGAAATGATCCTCCCCCTCCTCGCGCTCGTCCTCGTGCAGCCCACCACCCCCAACCCCGACTGGCTCCTCAACCCCGCGCCCTACACCGCAACGCTCTCCACCTCATCCGACGCCTCCTCCATCACACTCTCCAACGGCCTCGTCAGCCGCACCATCCGCATCGCGCCAAACGCCGCCACCGTCGCGCTCGACAACCTCTCGACCGGGCAATCCGAACTCCGCAGCATCCGCCCCGAAGCCTCCATCACCCTCAACGGCACCGCCTACGACGTCGGCGGCCTCCTCGGCCAACCCGTTCACAACTTCATCCTCCCCGAGTGGCTCCCCACGCTCACCGCCTCACCCACCGCCTTCACCTACGCACGCCACACCACCAGCCCCATCTCGCCCCGCTTCGACTGGAAACCCCGCGCCGAATGGCTCAGCACGCCCACGCCCTGGCCCCCGCCCGGCCTCGAACTCGCCATCACCTTCACTCCCCCGCCCGCGGCACCGCAGAGCATCACCGTCACCGTTCACCACGAGCTCTACGACGGCCTCCCCCTCTTCTCCAAGTGGATCACCATCACCAACACCGGTGACACACCTGTCACCCTCGACGCCTTCGCCTCCGAGATCCTCGCCACCATCGAGCCCGCCTCCCTCGTCGAAGGACCCGCCGAAGGATTCCTCCCCTTCCCGCGCTCAATCCACGTCGAAACCGACTACTCCTTCGGCGGCTCCATGGAGTCCGGCGTCACCGGCCCCGGCTTCACATGGAGCCCCGATCCGCTCTACCAATCCCAAGTCCACTACCAACGCCAAACCCCCTGCCTGCTCATCTCTTCCCCGCGCCTCGGCCCCGCGATCCCCATCGCGCCCGGCGAGACCTTCACCTCGCACCGCACCTTCGAACTCCTCCACGACTCCACCGACCGCGAACGTCGCGGCCTCGCGCAGCGCCGCATGTACCGCACCCTCGCGCCCTGGGTCCTCGAAAACCCCTTGATCTTCCACGCCGCATCCAGCAACCCAGACCGCGTCCGCGCCGCCATCGACCAGGCCTCAACCGCGGGCTTCGAACTCGTCATCATGACCTTCGGCAGCGGCTTCAACATCGAAAGCACCGACCCCGCCTACGCCGCCTCCATCCGCTCACTCACCGAGTACGCCCACTCCAAAGGCCTCGGCCTCGGTGGCTACTCCCTCCTCGCCAGCCGCTCCATCAACGCCGACAACGACGTCATCAACCCCGCCACCGGCAAGCCCGGCGGCTTCGCCATCTTCGGTAACTCCCCCTGCCTCGAATCGCAGTGGGGCCGCGCGTACTTCGATCAACTCCACTCCTTCATCGACGCCACCAACCTCGACGTCCTCGAACACGACGGCAACTACCCCGGCGACCCCTGCGCCTCCACCACACACCCCGGCCACGCCAACCACGCCGACTCCCAATGGCGCCAATGGCGCAAGATCACCGACTTCTACAAGTGGTGCCGCGCCCGCGGCGTCTACCTCAACGTCCCCGACTGGTACTACCTCAGCGGCTCCAACAAGTCCGCCATGGGCTACCGCGAAACCAACTGGTCCCTCCCCCGCGAACACCAAGAGATCATCGAACGCCAGAACATCTACGACGGCACCTGGTCCAAACCCCCAGCATGGGCTGGATGTTCGTCCCCCTCATGGAGTACCAGGGCGGCGGCGCGGCCGCCACCATCGAACCCCTCGACCAACACCGCGACCACTACGAACGCCGCCTCCACAATCTCCTCGGCGCCGGCGTTCAGGCCTGCTACCGCGGCCCGCGCCTCTTCGATACTGATGCCACCCGCGACATGCTCACCCGCCGCGTTGAGTGGTTTAAACAAAACCGCTCCATCCTCGAGTCCGACATCATTCACGGCCCACGCCCCGGCTCCGCGCCCGTCGACTGGATCCTCCACGTCAACCCCGCGCTCGAAACCGCCGGCATGCTCGTCGTCCACAACACCCGCGACCAAGCCCTCGACTCCACCCTCCGCGTCAACCTCTACTACACCGGCCTCAAAGACGCCGCCGTCGCCATCGACGAGCGCGGCACCCGCACGCCCATCACCATCGACCACGCCGGCTTCGCCACCATCCCCGTCGCCGCGCCGCCCCGCGGCACGTGCTACATCATGCTCCGCAAACCCTGATCACCCCTCACCCCCCGATTCGTCCGCGTCCAGGTACCGCTCACGCGCCGCCCCGCTTGGTGCCGCGCACACGCCCGAACCAAACCGTTTCCGATTCCGAGCCACAACGTCGTACATCCAGTCCCTCACCACCCTCGGGAGCACCACTCCAACGCACGCCACACTCCACGGAAACCCAATGACCCTCGCCACCCGCAGCGCCGCATCCGACTTCACCAACACCCGCGACCCCTCGACCACCACCACCATCGAGTCCGGCATCGCGCCGTCACACCCCGCCTCGCTCAACACCCGCTGCCCCGCCCGCGACCCAAGCCCCGCGAACCGCATCAGCCCGCGCCGATCCCGCGCAACCAACCACCGCGCCGCCCCCGAGCACAGCCCGCACTCCCCGTCAAACAGCACAACGACCACCGGTTTCATAACTCAAATCGTACGAGCCACTCCCCCGCGCAGGTGGCCCCGAATCCCTGATAACCACGGCTCCGCATCTGCTTCTCCATCCGCCCGCATCGCTTCACTCACGTTGGCCCCGCTCCTTGCCGAAACTACTGCGAAAGGCGAACGTAACGACATGCCGAAGGCAGACCTCCCACCCAATGAGCTGCAGCGACTCGCCGCCCTCCACGCGTGCGGCGTGCTCGACACCGCGCCCGAAGGCGACTTCGACGACATCACCGCGCTCGCGCAGCAGATCTGCGAAGTCCCCATCGCGCTCGTCAGCCTCGTCGCCGACTCACGCCAGTGGTTCAAGTCCTTCATCGGTCTCCCGGTCCGCGAAACCCCGCGCGACGTCGCCTTCTGCGCCTACGCCATCCTCCGCACCGAACCCCTCGTCATCGAGGACGCCTCCCGCGATCCTCGCACCTTCGACAACCCGCTCGTGACCGGCGCACCCGGCATCCGCTTCTACGCCGGCGTCCCGCTCATCAACGCCGACGGCTTCGCCCTCGGCACGCTCTGCATCATCGATACCAAGCCTCGCACCATCACGCCCCAGCAGCTCCAGTCACTCGTCCGCCTCGCCAAACAGGTCACAGCGCAGCTCGAACTCCGCCGCGTCTGCCGCGAACTCGTCCACCAACGCGCCGCCGCCGAAGCCCGCGACGAACGCTACCGCCTCCTCGTCGAACAGGCCGAAGTCGTCGTCTGGGAGTTCGACGTCGCCGCCAACGCATTCACCTACGTCTCTCCCGCCGCCGCAAACCTCGGTTACCCGCTGACCGACTGGCTCGCCCCCGGCTTCTGGCTCGCCCACGTCCACCCCGACGACCGCGACAACGCGATGAAGTACTGCCTCTCGCAGATCGAGAGCAACACCTCTCGCCGCTTCCAGTACCGCATGATCGCCGCCGACGGCCGCATCGTCTGGATTGACGACACCGTCTCGCCCCCCGTCCGCGAGAACGGTCGCCTCCTCCTCCGCGGCACGTTCGCCGACATCACCGAACGCCTCCTCATCGAAGAAGCCCTCCGCCAGGCCAACGAGAAGCTGAGCTTCGTCATCGAAGGCGCAGGCCTCGGCACCTGGGACTGGGACATCGTCGGCTCTCACGTCTCGTTCAACGATCGATGGGCCTCGATGCTCGGCTACACCCTCGATGAACTCAAGCCCGACCTCTCCACCTGGGAACGCCTCCTCCACCCCGACGACCGCCAGCAAGTCATGCGTGCGCTCGAGCCTCACCTCCGCAACGAGTCGCCCACCTACCAGTGCGAGCACCGCCTCCTCGCCAAGGACGGCTCATGGAAGTGGATCCTCGATCTCGGCCGCGTGATCGAACGCGACCACGCCGGCAACGCCCTCCGCGCCGTCGGTGTCCACATCGACATCACCGAAGCCAAGGAACTCCAACTCAAGCTCGCCGCGGCAAAGGCCGCCGCCGAGGCCGCGAGTCGCTCCAAGAGCGAGTTCCTCGCGAACATGAGCCACGAGATCCGCACCCCGATGACGGCCATCCTCGGCTACGCGGACCTGCTGCTCGAAGACGGCGAACTCACACGCGCGCCCGAACGCCGCGTCGATGCCATCTCCACGATTCGCCGCAACGGTGAGCATCTGCTCTCCATCATCAATGACATCCTCGACCTCTCAAAGATCGAGGCAGGATGCATGACTGTCGAGTCCGTCCCCCTGAACCCGGCTGTCGCGCTCCGCGAGGTCATCGACCTCATGAGCGTCCGCGCCGAGGCCAAGGGCCTCAAGCTCAACTGGACCTGCGACACGCCCGTCCCCGCACGCTTCAACACCGACCCTACACGCCTCCGCCAGATCCTTGTAAACCTCATCGGCAACGCCATCAAGTTCACGGAAGTCGGCGGCATCACCGTCAACGTCTCCTTCAACCCCGCCGCCTCGCAGTTCACGCTCGCGGTCCACGACACCGGCATTGGCATCCCCGCCCATCAGCTCGGTCGACTCTTCACCGCCTTCGCGCAAGCTGACTCGAGCACCACCCGCCGCTTCGGCGGCACGGGACTCGGCCTCAACATCAGCCGCCGTTTCGCCCAGATGCTCGGCGGTGACATCAACGTCACCAGCACACCCGGCACCGGCAGTTGCTTCGCCCTCTCCATCGCGGCCCACACGGGGCCCGACACCGTGCGACTCACCCCCGACGAGTTCGCCGCCGAGTTCCATCGCCGCACCGACGCACGCGTCCAGGCTTTCGCGGCATCAAACCACGCGACACTCGACGGCGTGCGCATCCTCCTCGCCGAGGACGGCCCGGACAACGTGCGCCTCTTCGCGTATTACCTCCGCAAGGCGGGCGCGTCGGTTACCACCGCGTCCAACGGTCGCGAGGCGGTTTGTACGCTCTGCACGAACGGCGACCTCGCCTCTCCGCTCCTGGACCCGCCACCCTTCGACCTGCTGATCAGTGATATGCAGATGCCGGAGATGGACGGGTACGAGGCCGCGGCACTCCTGCGATCCAAGGGCTCCAGGC
>JBEIUO010000649.1:0-2427 GCA_040374335.1 Phycisphaeraceae bacterium | reverse complement strand
TGCGACCGCGCCGCAAAGGTCGCCGAGTCCATGTCCCTGCGATCCGCGGCATTGCCGGTCGCGGGCGCCTTCCACTCGCCGCTGATGGCCCAAGCGGCTGCTCGATTGGGGGAGGCCTTGGCCCGCACCCCATTCCGGGCCCCCCGCTGCCCCGTCATCTCGAATGTGACCGCCCTCCCCCATCGCGAGGAGAGCGGCAGGGCAATCTCTGATACCATCCGGGCACGACTGGTCGAGCAGTTGACCAGCCCGGTCCGCTGGGCGCAAAGCTGTGCGTATCTCGCGGGGGCCGTGAAGGCCGACTACCAGGAACTCGCTCCGGGCAAGACCCTCATGGGCCTCATGCGCCGGATCGACAAGTCGATCAAGGTGAACACGAATGACACGCCGTAATACTCGCAGACGTCGCTGGCTCCAGGAGAGCGCTATCCGCGCAATCCTCTCCGGCGTGGTCACGGTCGGGCTGGTTTCGACCCTTGTTGTTATGCCGACCGCCGTCATGGCCGGCTGCAAGAAGAAGAAGCCGCCGCCCCCTCCGCCCCCGCCCCCGCCGCCTCCGCCCGTTATCCCGGACCCGATCCAGATCGACCCCGTGCTCCAGAGCATGCGGCCCGACGCCCGAGTCCAGTACCCCCAGACCCGCGCCCCCATCGACGAGAACCTCGCGAAGGCCATCATCGGCCTCTGCGACGGGTTCGCCAAGGGTGACTCGGACAAGGTCAAGTCCCTCCTCGCTCAAGCCGCCCAAGCGGATCTCGACTCCCTCGTCAGCAGTGGCGACTGGGAAGAGTCCACCAAGCGGATCGAGGCCGTTCGGGTGATCTACTCGTCCGAAATGCCCGGCGATTCCCTGCCCTCCAGCGGCGGCCAGATCGTCCTCGCGTTCCAGGAGCCCGATGGCTCCTACATCGTCGGCTTCAACGCCCTCAACAACAACGGAACCTGGGTCTTCGACGGCATGGGGACCACCCCAGGCAAGAAGGCCCGCGCCACCGAGTGGGACGGTCTCACGATCGATGACCTCACGCGGGCGAACGCTCTGAACGCCCCCGCAGAAGCCTCCGCCGCTGGTGCGAGCGGCCTCCCCGCCGACGAGACCCAGTTGCTGTGGGCTTACGCGACTTTCTCTGTCGCCGAGAAAATCGCGGCGGCCGCCGGTGTCGACCCAACCGCGATGGCCCAGATGGCTGGCCAGCAGGTCGATCCTGCCCAGATCGCCGCCATGAAGACCGCGGGTGCCGCGATCGTTGAGAAGGGCACCAAACTCCCACCGGATCTGCTCGTGCAGATGATCGATCTGTGCAAGCTCGCTTCCGCGGCAAACGGCAACAAGGTCACCGAGGACCAGATCTTCGGGTTTGCGGCCGAAGTCCTCAAGGACGACGCGGTGAGACTGAAGGACGAGTATCAGAAGGCCAAGAGCGGCGGTCCGGCCGCGGGCCCCGGCGGCGGCTGATCCCCGGGTATCGGAATACGCACCCAAACTGCACGCGCGACCATCGCGCGTGCTTTCTTTCCCAGATTCGGAGGTTCGACATGTCTGACAATGTGAAGCGAGTGGCAGTGGTGACCGGGGCGTCGCGCGGCATCGGCCGATCCGTCGCCATCCGCCTCGCCAAGGACGGACGGCACGTGGTGCTCTGCGCACGCAGCGAGGGACCGCTCAATGAACTCAAGGCCCACATCGAGGCCGAGGGTGGGTCGGCGTCCGTCTGCGCGTTCGATGTCAGTGACCCCAAGGCAGTCCAGGCCGCGATCGAGGGGATCGCCGCCAGCCAGGGACGTCTCGACATCCTCGTGAACAACGCCGGCATCACCAAGGACGGCCTCGCCCTTCGCATGAGCGACGAGGACTGGGACGCCGTCGTCGACACCAACCTGAAGTCGGCTTTCGTCGCGATCCGCGCGGCGGCACGGTCCATGATGAAGGGGAAGTTCGGCCGGATCGTGAACGTCTCCTCCACGAGCGGCGTCGTCGGCAACGCGGGCCAGGCGAACTACGCAGCCGCCAAGTCGGGCATGCTCGGCCTGAGCAAGTCGATCGCGCGCGAACTTGGCTCGAAGGGGATCACCTGCAACTCGGTCGCCCCCGGATTCATCGAAACCGATATGACAGCCAACCTTCCGCAGCAGGTGAAGGACGGCGTGCTCGGGATGATCGCCGTCAAGCGGTTCGGCAGTGGCGAGGACATCGCCGCTTGCATCAGCTACCTCACCAGCGACGAAGCCGGCTTCGTGACCGGTCAGACGATCTGTGTCGACGGCGGCATGACGATGTGCTGACCCGCGCGTTGTAAAACGCGAGCAGGACGATCTCGAGTTCGCCAATCGGCGCCCCTAGGCGAACCGGCCTTGCTTGACTGCGCGGCCGCGACACGCCCTCTCGCCCACGGCGAAGTCACCCGGCATTCCGAACCTCTCGACCGC
>JBEIUO010000278.1:0-4612 GCA_040374335.1 Phycisphaeraceae bacterium | reverse complement strand
GGACAACGACGGCAACGGGTTCGTGGACGATGTGAACGGGATCGCGTGGGATCTTGATGCGAAGGCTGTTCCCGAACTTCTGCACCCCCTGGGCGACATGAAGAACCCTCTGGAGATCGTCCAGGGGTACACCAAGGGGCTCGGGGATCTTCAATCCAGCATCGCGAGCCCCGAGGCGGACGCCCTGCAGAAGCACATGCGGGCGCTGAAGCCCGACGAGGTCAACACCTTCCTTGAAGACCTGAACCTGTACGGAAACTACTCGCACGGGACGCACGTCGCGGGCATCGCGGCGAAGGGGAACGCGCAGGTTCGCCTGCTCCCGATCCGCATCACGTTCGACTACCGCTCGATCCCGCTGCACGCCCCGAGCGTCGAGCGGGCCCGCGTCGAGGCGGCCGCAGCTCAGGCTTGCGTCGACTACATGAAGAAGGCTGGGGTTCGTGTCGTCAACATGTCGTGGGGCGAGAGCCGTGCGAACATCGAGACCGCGCTGGAGTCCAAGGGCGTCGGCAAGACGCCGGAAGAACGCGCGTCCCTCGCTCGCGAGATCTTCGCGATCCAGAAGAACGCCCTTGAGGCGGCGATGCGGTCCGCTCCGGAGATTCTGTTCGTTGCCGCGGCGGGCAACAGCGACGACAACGTGGAGTTCGCGGAGTTGATCCCGTCTGGCATCAAGCTCCCGAACCTCGTGACGGTTGGTGCTGTCGACCAGTCGGGCAACAAGACCGGCTTCACCAGCTTCGGCGCGGGTGTCGGTCTGTACGCGAGCGGGTTCGAGGTCGAGAGCTATGTCCCCGGCGGCAAGCTCATGAAGTACAGCGGCACGTCGATGGCGGCGCCCCAGGTCGCGAACATCGCGGCGAAGATGTGGTCGATCAATCCGAAACTCACTGTTGCCGAGGTGATCGAGGCCATTCGTGCGGGCGGCGACCCGCTTGATGGGGATCAGTCTCGACGGGTGATCAATCCGAAGAAGTCTCTCGAGGCGATCCGGGCGAGGTAGCCCCGGCGGCCGGATTAGCGAAGACCCGGCGTGCCGCGGCCTCGGCGAGATCAGCGAGAACGGGGAATCCGACCGCGTCGTAGTCGTACGCGTCGTCGTTCAGCACGCCATCGCTGTTGACGTAGATGGTCGCCGTCAAGAAGAACTCGCGGCCGGAAGCGAGGTCCGTAATGCAGGCCGTGTCCGTGAGGAAGCCGTAGGCGAGCCCGATCTTGCTCGCGACGCGCAGACGCTCCGGCTGGAGTACCCGGCGGACGCCGGGGAGGAACGGCTTGTAGTCCTCGGGAACGGGCGAGAGTCGCGACATCGACTCCGCCAGAAACTGCCTGTGCGATTCCGAGATCGGTAGCCGGATGCGTGCGAGGTCGGGCCGATTGATCGCGATCGTGAGCTCGTGGAGATCATGGAGCGAGATGCGGTTGTGGCGGTCGAATCGCATCGGCTCGGGAACGAGCGTGCCGCTGCGCATGAACCCGGTACCGACGGAGAAGCCGGGGATCGCGGGTGGCCGGATCTCACCGATCCCCTCCCGGCGCGTGAGCATGACCGGGCCGTTCGCGGTCTCGAGCCGCATCGGCGCGGCGGCGGTTCTGTTCGCGGGAGAAACAACCCGGCTCAGGCGGTGCTCGATCTTCACCGAGGTGAGGCCGGCGTCCCACATCGTTTCGTTCAGCTCGCGCTGACCCGCGAGATCGAAGCACAGGTTGAACGCCTCGTTGTCGCTGACGATGAGCATTCGTTCGAGCTCGCGCCGAACGACCGGCACAGCGCCGTCCGACGCCAGAAGGGACTCGCCCGGACGATCCACATCCCCCCAGCCGATGGGTGCATCGATGTTCGCCCCGTGTGATTCCATCGCCTGAAGTGCCGCGACGGCACCGACGAGTTTGATGGTGCTCGCCGGGTAGAAGTACTCAGCATCTGCGCGGTAGACGTGGTCCATCCGCCGACCGTGTCTGACTTCCGTCAGAATGAACTGCAGCCGATGCTCAAGTGCGAACGCCGCGGGCTCGCCGCGAGTGCCGCAGACAGAGTCGACCATGGATGAGCCGACATCCGGGCGGCTTTGGCAGCCGCACAGGAGGACCATGAGCCCGAGGAGAGCAAGAATCCGCATGGCGTACCTCACGCGCGATCGATGGAGATGTCCAGCTCAAGGGAAGTTGGGCCCAGACACTCCGTGTCGGTGCAAGCCTGGTAGGTAATGGCGAGGACCGGGGAGCCGCTCCAGTCGCCGTCGAGTTCGAGAGCAACGGGAAGGTCAAACTCGCCGCGCAGCACGGAGGTCAGACCGGCGTGTGGAGAGCCGTAGGGAGAACCCGGCGGATAGTCGGCGTAGGCGGCGATACCCGAGCCGTGCGCGATGTGGACGCGAAGCGGGGTGAGGCCTTCCGCGTCCGATGCTGCGATGTGCCAGCCATCGGCGATCTTGACCCGTAGCGTGATCTGCGCGGGAGTATCGGCTCCGATGACGACGTGATCATCGGACGCGAAGACCTGGACCAGCTCGGAAGATCCGGGCTTGGTGGTCGCGATGGGGCGTGGCGTGGTGGCGGAGAATCGTGCGGCGCGGTCGCCCCCGGCGCGGATGATCCGAAGGAGGGCACGCAGCGCATGCGTGCTGCCCAGCGGGGTAGGGCCGACGTGGCCGCTCACGCTGTTCAGGATGCGAACGGCGTCGTCGCCGCAGGATGTGTCCCGGGAGACCGCTTCGAGGTCCAGCAGCGCGTGGAGCAGCACGGAGCAACCGCTGGGAACTGCGCCATCGTGCACCGAACGGTTGCGGAGGAACAGGTCGGAGCGACCGCTCTCGACGTCGAAGATCCCGGCTGCATCATCCATGAACTTCTCACGGATGGACTTGAGCAAGCCGTTGGCGAGCCCGATCCAGTGTTGCTTTCGCGAAGGCTGGGCTCGCGCGAGCGTCGCGGCGGCTCCCATCAACGCCGCGTAATCCTCGAGCGTGCCGCGGTCGATTCCCACACGACCTTCGCGGACCGTGCGGGCGAGTCGGTTGCCCGACCAGGCGGCGGCGGCGAGGGAGTCCGCCGCCCGCGCGGCCCGCTCGATGAGTGCGGGGTCTGAGAGCCACTCGCCGGACGAGGCCAGGGCCGCGATCATCATGGCGTTCCATGAGGTGATCGATTTGTCGTCTAACCGGGGTTGTTTGCGGGCTTGGCGCGCCGCGAGAAGCTCTGCGTTGATTCGGTCGAGCCGCACGCCGAACTCGTCCTCGCCGGTCTCCAACTCCCGTGCGATCCGCTCGGGACGATCGTGGAGTCGCGGCACAAACGGGGGAGTTGGGTGGGGGTGGTGGGGGTCCCTGAAGTTCGGGGATCCGTCGAGCCCATACACCTTCGTGATCCACGCGGCGTCGTCCGCGCCGAGCGTCGCGGCAAGTTCTTCGGGTTGCCACAGGTAGTTGAGCCCCTCGCGTCCGTCGACTTCGGCGTCGAGCGCGCTCGTGAACAACCCGCCGGGCAGTGAGAGTTCGCGGTCGACGAAGGCGATGGTCCGACGGGCGGTGCGTTCGAACCACGCATCGCCGAAGTGATGAGCGGCCCGCGCGTAGAGGGATGCGAGCTGCGCGTTGTCGTAGAGCATCTTCTCGAAGTGGGGGACCGTCCAGCCGCCGTCGACGCAGTACCGATGGAAGCCGCCGCCGATCTGATCGTGCAGGCCGCCGATCATCATCGCGCTCAGCGTGCGGCGCACCGCTTCTCCGGTGGCATCCGCGGTCGAATCGTCCCCGGCGGCCTCACGGACATCGAGGAGCAGTTCAAGGTAGACCGGTTGCGGGAACTTGGGCGCGTCGCCGAAGCCGCCTCTCGAACGATCGAAAATCCTGAGTAGCGCGTTGCTGGCTTCGACGACAGTGTCGAGCGAAAGCGGGCGGAGCGGGCGAGGTGTACCGAGCTCCGCCGCGACGGCACCGGCGAGCGTGTCGGCCTGCTCAAGGACTTCGTCACGCTGCGTGGACCAGGCTTGGTGAAGGGCCTCGAGGATGTGCGGGAAGGTCGGACGATTTCCCATCCCGGGCATCGGTTCCGCCGGGAAATAGGTGCCGCACCAGAACGGCTTGAGTGCCCTGGGCTCGACAAAGACGCTCATCGGCCATCCGCCCTGACCGGTCATCATGACCGTGGCAGCCATGTAGACGTCGTCGATCTCGGGCCGCTCCTCGCGGTCGACCTTCACGCACACGTACAGGTCGTTCATCATCGCCGCGATCTGCGGGTTCTCGAAGCTCTCTCGCTCCATGACGTGACACCAGTAGCAGGTCGCGTAGCCGATGGAGACGAAGATCGGGACGTTGCGCCTGCGGGCCTCGGCGAACGCCTCTTCGCCCCAGGGATACCAGTTCACGGGGTTGTGCGCGTGCTGGAGCAGATAGGGGCTGCTCGATCCGGCGAGGCGGTTCGATCGCGGTGTCATCGTTTCTCCCGGTTGTTGCTCGCGCCCAGCACTTTGAAACACAGAATCGAAACGGGCTTTCCGGCGCTGCGAACCAGGCCCGCCGTCGTTTCACCGGTGGCGGCCGATGATCTCGTGCGAGACACGGCGGTCAGGGCACGCAGGCTCGAACGCAGCACGGCGTCGGCTGGG
>JBEIUO010000780.1:0-1754 GCA_040374335.1 Phycisphaeraceae bacterium | reverse complement strand
GCTGTGTGGCGCGCTCCGGCACCTTGTCTTTGGTGCGTTGACGCCGCTGGGCCTTGTCCTGCACCACGTCGCCTCCCGGGGGGGGGGGGGGGGGGGGGGGGGGGGTGGGCACGGAGGCGCGGTATTCGCCGGAGGAAGTGTCGGCGGAGGTATTGCGGGCGCTGAAGGATCGCGCGAGCGCGGCGTTGGGGGTTGAGGTGAAGCGCGCGGTGGTGACGGTGCCGGCGTACTTCGATGATGCGCAGCGGCAGGCGACGCGGTTGGCGGGGCGGTTGGCGGGGTTGGAGGTCGTGCGGATCGTGCCGGAGCCGACGGCGGCGGCGCTGGCGTATGGGCTGGGGTTGGATCGGGCGAAGGAGCGGAGCCGGGAGACGGCGCGGACGGTGGTGGTATACGACCTGGGCGGGGGGACGTTTGACGTGTCGGTTTTGCGGCTGACGCCTGGGGAAGGGGCGGAGGACCGGTCGTTCTTTGAGGTGCTGGCGACGTCGGGGGACACGCGGCTGGGCGGGGACGACATTGACTTTCTGATCGCGGATCTGCTGCACCGGGAGCTGAATGAGCGGCTGGGGGCGGGTGCGGGGGCGGCGTTGCCGCCGGGGGTGAGGCGGTCGGTGGTGGCGATGGCGGAGGCGATGAAGAAGCGGTTGAGCGAGCACGAGACGGCGCGGGTGTCGATTGATCTTGGGGTGGCGGGGGTGTACGAGCGGATGCTGACGCGCGGCGAGTTCGAGGGGATGATCGCGGGGTTGGTGGAGCGGACGATTGAGTGCTGCCGGGGCGCGATGCGGGATGCGGAGCGGAAGCTGGGGGGCGTGCCGATCGACACGGTGGTGATGGTGGGTGGTTCGACGCGGATCCCGATGGTGCGTCGGCGGGTGGGTGAGCAGTTTGGGATGGAGCCGTACACCGCGCTGGACCCCGATGAGGTGGTTGCGTTGGGCGCGGCGGTGCAGGCGTCGGTATTGAGCGGGGCGAACAAGGGGGCGTTACTGCTGGACGTGATCCCGTTGTCGCTGGGGGTGGAGACGGTGGGGGGCGCGGTGGCGAAGCTGGTGGTGCGGAACTCGGCGGTGCCGGCGCGGGCGAAGGAGATGTTCTCGACGAGTGTGGACGGTCAGACGAGCATCAAGCTGGCCGTGTACCAGGGCGAGCGGGAGATGGCGGCGGACTGTCGGCTCTTGGGTGAGTTTCACCTGCGGGGGATCCCGCCGATGCCAGCGGGGATTCCGCAGCTTGAGGTGACGTTCGCGGTTGATGCGAACGGGGTGCTGAGCGTGAGTGCGCACGAGCGGCGGTCGGGGAAGCGGGCCACTCTGCAGGTGGTGCCGAATCACGGCCTGACGGGCGACGAGGTTGAGCGGATCGAGCGCGAGTCGTACGTGCATGCGCGGGAGGACATGGCGCGGCATCGGATCACGGATCTGATCGCGAACGGGCGGCTGGACGCGAAGTGGATCGGCGAGCGGCTCCAGAAGCACGGCGCGAAGCTGGAGGCGGGGTACCGGGGGGAGCTGGAGGGGAAGCTGGCGCGGTTCCGGGAGATGCTCGAGCGTGCGTCGGGGGACTGGCGGTCGGTGGAGGCGAACGCGATGCACCGGGCGAAAGAGGAGTTGGACGTGCTGAGTGTGCGGCTGCAGGAGGTATCGATCGCGGAGAGCCTGCGGTCGTGAGTGGGCGGGGGTTCTAGGACCCGGCGGGGAGGCAGAGGCGGTACAGGGCGGCGTGGCGGGGGCGAAGAGGCGGGTTGTGCG
>JBEIUO010000694.1:0-2239 GCA_040374335.1 Phycisphaeraceae bacterium | reverse complement strand
GCCGGGCTTTACCGCCGACGAAACAGCGGAGCACCTCGGCGAGGCCCTGAAGCTACCGCCGCAGTACGAAGCCCGGCGGTCGGTGATCGAAGCACGGATCCCGAAGGTCGACCCGCCTGCGGGCCCCCGGCGCTCCTGATGCGGCCGTACGATCGGGCATGTCATTCTCCGATCAATCGTTCGACGCGTTTCTCGGTTCGGTGGCCTCGAAAACTCCCGCACCGGGCGGGGGGGCCGTGGCGAGTGCCGTGGGGGCGTTGAGTGCCGCGCTCGCGGGGATGGTCGTCGCGTACTCCGTGGGGAAGAAGAACCTGGCAGAGCATCAGCAACTGCTGGACGAGACCACGCACCGCCTCGAGCGTGCGCGGGCGCTGATGCTCGGACTCGCCGCGGAGGACATGGCGGCGTACACGGTGCTCAACGAGCTCGGGAAGCTCCCGGAGACGGATGCACGGCGGGCGGCGGAGTATCTCCCTGCGCTTCGCACGGCGGTTCAGATCCCGATGGCCGTGGTGGCGGCGAGCGTGGACCTGCTGCGGCTGTTCGACACGTTGGCGACGCGGACCAACCGGTACCTTCGGAGCGATCTGGGGATTGCGGCGGTGCTCGCGGACGCGACGGCGCGGTCTTCGCGCTGGAATGTGCTGATCAACTCGCGCGAGCTTCCCGCGGACGAGCGTTCGCGGGTGGAGGCGGAGTTGGGCCGCATGCTGGACACATCGGCGCGGCTGTGCGTCGCGGTCGAGGGCAAGTGCGGCGAGTGAGTCAGCACCGGCGTGTCCCCCAGAGTGGGCCGTCCTTGAATCGCTCTTCATACCAGACGTTCGTGCGCCTGCGGAGTTCGGCGAGCAGGCCCATCGCCGCGAGGGCGTCGGTTTCGAGCGTGACGACGAGCAGCGTGCCGGTGGTCTCAACGGCGGTGATGACGATCCCCGCTTCGGCCGCGATCTCCCGCACCGTTGAGACTACAAAGCCCCGGACGTCGGGATCATCCAGCGGCGCACCGGAGAGTGCGCGGAGCCGCAGCGTCGCGCCCTTCATGGTGCGAGGATCCTCTCTGCAGCCTGCGTGAAACTCAGCGCAGCACCCACCAGCAGGCAGCGCGTCGGGTCCAAGCCCGCGGCAAGGCCCGCCTCGATGTCGCGCGGGGCGTCGCCGATGATCCACGCGTCGGCGAGGCTCAGGCCGAGGTCCGTCGCGGCGGCGTGGAGCATTCCCCCGCCGGGCTTGCGCCACGGGTGTTCGCGCGTGAACTCGGGGACGTCGCCCTTGGGATGGAAGGGACAGAAGTAGTACGAGGCCACGAGGGCGCGGCCTGCTTCGTCGCGTAGCAGCAGATCGAGGCGACGATTGACGGACTCTACGACCGCGATACTCGCACCACCCCGTGCCACCGACCCTTGGTTGGACACCACGACGAGCGTGTGACCCGCGTCGCGGAGCGCTTTGCACCCATCGAGCACGCCGGGGAGCAACCGGACCAGCGCGGGATCGACCAAGTCGCCGGGGGCGGCGGGAGGCGGGGGCGCGGGAAGGTCGGTGCACGCGATCAGGGTGTCGTCGCGGTCGAGGAAGACGGTTGCCACGGCGGATTATTGGGAGTCCGTGCCGCCCGGGAGCGCGAGGGGCCGAACAATCAGGAACCGCCGCGCTTTCGGCCGATACTGAGCGCTCGCCCCTTACCGGAGAATCGTCTTGGCCCGCGACCACCGCCGCACATCCGTCATGCCCGCGCTGATCGCGTCGGTGGCCGTCTTCGCAGGGCTGGCGTGGTACATGAGGGCCGTGGAGCGCGACGCGGTGACGGTGGGCTCGGCGCAGCTCGCCGCCGCGATCCACTCCCCGCGTCCGGTCGCCGATGTGGCGGCGGCGGTCGCGGCGATGAAGCTGGTGACGGTGGAGATCGACTCGATGGTGCGCGTGGAGCGCGGGGACGACAACTGGCGGGGCACGGTTCAGGCGGCGGTCGAGGTTCCCGTCCGGTTGCGGTACGGTGTCGACATGTCGGCGAGCGATGCGGTGCGCGTGGTGTACTCACCGATCTCCGACTCGCCCCGCGGGATGATGGTCGTCACCGTCCCGGAGCCCGTGCTGCTGGGGACCGAGGTTTTCAGCGCGAAGGAGACGGTGAACGTCAAGACCGACGGCCTGCGGCTGCGCAGCCGGGCGGGCGAGTACTTCCTGGGCGTGGCCCGCCGCGACGTGGCTGAGACCGCGCGCGACCTCGTGCTCCGCCCGG
>JBEIUO010000215.1:0-5300 GCA_040374335.1 Phycisphaeraceae bacterium | reverse complement strand
GGATGCCGCGGGCGTGTACGCGTTCGTGCTGCAATCACTGCAGAGCGATCAGGCGCTGGTGCCGGGGGAGATCATCTCGATTTCAGAGGCGAGCCCGGTTGATCTGCGTGATGCGGACGTCGACATCCTTGCGCGCATCCTGCAGGGTTCGGTTCAGCGTGGCGCGGACCCGTCGCACCTCGCGCTCACGATCCGCAACGGCACGAGGTTCTTCGGCGGCGCGGACCCCGCGAACCGTGCGCGGGCTGCGCGGCTGCTGATGGGCGCGGACCTGCCGGTCGAGGCGCAGCCGTTTCTGGATCCGCTGGATGGCGCGCTCAAGGACCGCAACGCACGGCTCATCAATCTCCACGTCATGTATTTCGACGGACTCGTGAAGCGCGAGCCGCGCGCCGAAGACCAGCAGCGCGCGCTCCGGCGCGCGTGGGAGCTGTGCCTTGAGGTGCTCAAGATCAACGACGCGCCGACGCCCGAGCGCAACGGTGCCGCGGCCCGCGCTTTGAGATACCTGGACCGCGTGACGCCCGAGGAGGGCACGGCGTTTCTCGCCGGTGCGTTCCGTTCGGAGCCGGATGTGGCGTGGACGCTGGTGAACACGGCGACCACCAAGGCCCGCATCTCGCGCATGCAGCAACTCCCGCCGGAGGCCCGCATCGCAAGCCTGAAGCCCGTGAAGCAACTGGGCGAGGCGCTGGTCGCGGGTGCGCCGGATCAGGTCGCTTCGTACAACACGGCCCTGAACATGATGGCGCTCACGATCCTTGATGAGGCCGAGGACACCAAGCGCCAGCGGCAGGACGAACGATTCCGGTTCATTCCGCCCGAGCAACTCGGCACGCTGCTCCCGGGCACGGCCTGGTTGCTCGCGGGTGATCCGGGTCTTGCGAGTAAGCTGGAGGTGATGTCGGCCAGCGTCAGCAGCGGCGCGGGTGATTACGAGTCCGTGCTCGCGGTGATCCGACCGCTCGCCGCGACCGACAAGCCGCGGGCCACGCGCCTCGCCGAGTCGCTCGTCGCGTCGTGGTCGGGCGCGCCAGCGGCTCCGCAGTACAACGAAGAAGGCATGTACTACGGCGGCTATCAACCCGCGTACGCACGCTATCGCTCGTACGGCGGGTATGGCGGTGGGTACGGTGGATACGGCTACGGCGGCGGGTACCAGCCCGAGGGAGCGATCCCGCTCACTCGCGCTCGGCAGCAGCGCCAGATCGAAGCACTCGCCGGTGTGCTCGCGGAACTGCGGAAGCTCGATCTCACGGTTCCCGCGGCGTCGCTGACGACGGCGTTCACCTCCAGCCATTCGCAGGCCGAGGTCTTCGCACAGGCCGACGTCGAACGTTGCTTTGGTCCGATCGCCTCCATGGATGCGGAGGTCGCGATGTCGCTGGCCGACACGATGCGCCGCTCGCTCGGAACCACGTGGCGTCAGCAGCAGGTGCAGCAGCAGGCCCAGACGCGCCGCAACGACGAGCAGATCGCCGCGGCCGTGCAGGCCGGGTACGACCTTGCCGCGCTCCTTGCACAGCGCGGGCGTTCAACGCCGTCTGATATCTGGAAGTCCGCGCTCATGCGTGCGGATCTGGCCTTTGATCGCTCGGAGTTCCTGTACGGGCGGGGCGGCGATCTGAGCGAGTACGCCGCGCTCCGCGAGTCGGCCTTCCGGCAGTACGCGCAGGCCGCTTCGGTGTATCGCGAGGCGCTCAGTTCGGGCGCGGCGCAGCCTTCCGCGCGTCCGTACTTCCAGTGGATGAGCTCGGCGCTGGGCGCGAGCGACCTCGGGTACCTCACGCGCCAGGACCGTCCCGCCGACGAGCAGATCGATCTTGTGGTCCGCGAGCTCGACGAGATCCCCGCGGCCAAGCGAGCTGAGCATCTGAAGCAGTTCGCGCAGTCGGTGGATGCCGCGATGATGTCGATCTCGCCGGAGCTGAAGGTTCGCTTCCTGACGCACGCGTGTCGTGTGCTCGGCGATTCACCGGCGGGCGCAACGGCCCGCAAGCTGCTGTCGTACTACGACGAGCTGAAGACGGAGGTTGAGATCGCGCTCACGGTCGACGGGAGCTCGGATGTTGGCAACGAGCTTCCCTTCGGCGCGAACCTCGTGGTGCGTTGCACGGGCGCGGTGTCGCGCGAGACGGGGGGATTCGCGAAGTACACGCTGAACGACCAGTACAACTCGATGGGCCAACCGATCCAGTACCGCGACGATCTCGAGAAGAAGCTCCGCGAGGTGCTCTCGGAGCGGTTCGAGGTGCTGTCGGTCACGTTCCACAAGCCCGGCGTTGCGCCGGTGGGCGCGGGGCGCGACGGGTGGGAGGAGCATGGGCTGGCGTATTTGGTGCTGAAAGCCAAGGACCCGTCGGTGGATCGGATCCCGCCGGTTCAGATGGATCTGGATTTCACGGACGGTCGCGGGCTGGTGATCATGCCGAAGACGACGTCGGCGCAGTTGATCGACTGCCGCGCGAAGTCGACGCTGCCCGCGATCGAGGATCTGGAGATCACGCAGACGCTCGACGACCGCGACGCCGCACGTGGCGTGTTGAAGCTGGAAGTGACCGCGAAGGGCAAGGGGCTGATTCCGAAGGTCGATCAGGTGCTCTCCGCGATGCCCGCGGGGTTCACGGTGACCACACTCGTCGACAACGGCGCGCAGGTGCAGGAGCTTGACACATCCACGCCCCGCACGCGCCCGATGTGCGAGCGGACGTGGTCGGTGGAACTCGCGCCGGTCGCGGGCACTGCGCCCACGGAGTTCGCGTTTCCGCAGCCGCAGCTCGCCGTGAGGACGGCGAGTCTGAAGCGGTACGCGGATGCGGACATCGTCGACGCGCAAGCCGTGGTGCCGATCACGATCAGCAGCCCGACGCCCTCGCGACTGCCGTGGATCGTGGGTGGTGTTGCGCTCGTGGGTGCGGGGGTCGTGGCGTTCGCGATGCGGCGGCGCAAGCCACAGACGGTGTACACGCCGCGCTTCGTGCTGCCCGAGCAGCTCACGCCGGTGGGCGCGGTGGCGCTGCTGCGTCGTATCGGCGCGGCCGGGCTACCCGACGCGGAGCGGCGCGAGCTTGCCGCGGCGGTCACGGGGATCGAGCGTCGGTACTTTGCGCCGGGTGCGTCTGCGGATGGGGTTGAGCCCGCGCTGCGGACCGAGGTGAAGAAGTGGGTTGACCTGGCGGAGTCGCGGGCCCGCGGGTGATGTTCAGAACCAGCTTCGCATGTAGAGAAAGACGATGCCGAGAAGGACGGCGATGGTGACGATTATGACCCATCGCGGCGGCGTGGCGGTATCGGCGCGCGAGAAGGCGTGGCCGCACTTCCAGCAGAGCTCGGCCTCGTCGTAGACCTCGCTCTTGCAGGAGGGGCAACGACGCGTGACGTCGCTGAAGCGTTCGATGTCGGCGGCGCTGGGGCCGTCGTCATCTTCGTCATGTGCGGGGCGTTTGGCCATCAGACCCGGATGGTAGTGGCTTACCGACGCCGCCGCCCGGCCGCGAGGAGCCCGGCGGTCAGCAGGCCCAGAACGCCCGGTGCGGGCACCTGGAACGCGTTGTCGAACACCCAGCTCCCGACCGCGGAGCCGCTTTCAAGGCCGGCGGTGTTGTCGAACTGCCAGTGGATGCCGCCGTAGATGCGGCTCATGCCGGCATCGGCCGCGGCCTGCGAGAAGCTCGCGTACTGCCGGGAGCGTCCGTCGCCCGTGACGGTGAAGCTGAGGTTGTCGGTTCCGAAGAAGGCCGCGAGGAGTGCGGCGGCGGAGGAGCTGAAGGTGCTGTGTCCGCTGGTGTAGCTCTGGTGGTTGGGCGTGTTGAAGAGGGGCTGCCAGGAGGGGTCGGCGACGGTCAGGTCGTTGCCGTCGGTGTCGGCGAGCTGGATGCCGGTGATGGGGCGCCAGAAGTCGTAGGTGTTCTTGGTTTCCCAGGCGGTGATACCGGCGTCGGCGACGCTCATGCCGAGCAGCGCGAAGAGGCGTGCGGACTGTTCGGTGTTGAGACCTTGTGCATCGGCGAGTTGCTGGGCGACTTGGCACCACTGGCCGGGCGGGGTCACGGTGTTGCCGCCCGCGCGCCACAGGAATGCGGTGTCGGTCTGGTAAGGCGTGCGCTCGGCGCTGGACGCCGAGCCCAGTCGACGGACTTCGTCGAACGCGGTGGCGTACTCGTTGCTCGAGAGCGTCGGCGGGGGCGGGGCCATGAACTGCTGCGCGGAGTTGACCACGAACGGCGTGACGTAGCGCCAGTGCGGCAACGCAGCGCTCTGGAAGCCGGACGGGGTGGGGCGCCACTGGCCGGGGGCGGTGCCGCCGTTGTACACGATGGACATCCCGGAGTTGTCGGCGGAGCGTGAGGCGATCATGCTCGCGGCGGAGGCCTGTCCGAGGGCGATGCCGTTGCTCTTGGACGCGCCGTTGGCGATGGCGCCGAGGTCGGCGGCGAGGCGTGCGTCGAAGATGGCCTGACGCGCGGGGAAGAGGTGCACGAGCGTGTCGCGCGCGGCCTGTGCGGCGGCGGCATCGGCGTCGGTGTTCGCGCTGGTGGGGAAGTACTGGTCGTAGCAGCGGTAGTTGCGGTTGATCGAGTTCACGGCCTCGAACTGGGCACAGTGAACCATCGCCATCATGCGGCTCGCGGCGGGGGGAGCGGTGTTGGTGGCGGCAACGGAGTCGAGTAGGAGCCTGTTCCACTCACCGACGACTCCGGCAGCGCAGCAGGACACCACTCCGCCGACAACGCCGGCAACGATCACGCAACGAAGATCCATGGGACGCTCCTCTCCTCGAACGACGGTGAACCCCACGCCGCAGAGTCTAGCGATTTACGTCGTTTGCTCAAGCGTCGGGTTGAGATTCAGCGCTCGTCGACCGTCTTTTCGGACGTTTTTTTGGGCAGTTTCCCCGTCTCCAGCCCCTTCACGTTCGCGATGACCCTGGCAGCTTGCTCTTGCGTGAGGTGCGGGAGGATGGCGAGGAAGAGCATGCCGTTGTCCTTCTCGGAGGCGTTGCCCTTGGTGGTGCGCTGGTGCATTTCGAGCAGTTCGCGGATCTTGGCTTTCTGGGTGTCCGTCAGCTCGACGCCGGTGAAGATGAGGCGGAAGGCGAACTCGCCGCTGGATTCGAGGCGCTTGTACGCCCGTTCGATCTCGCGCGCGAGGCTCTCGCCGCGAATGCCCGCGGCGGCTTCGAAACGCGAGGGAATCTTGCCTTCCTTATTGGGGACGGAGCACCGGTCCTTGATGGCCGCGAGGTTGTACTCGCGGACGAGCGCGAGGAATCGCGAGCGGGTGTCGGGCTCGAGGACGCG
>JBEIUO010000644.1:0-2454 GCA_040374335.1 Phycisphaeraceae bacterium | reverse complement strand
CCGGGACCGGGGCTTTGTGTGCCCGGACGGGCTGGTGGCGGAGGGGCTACGGAAGACGCCGCTGAACGGGCGGCTGGGGCGGGTGAGCGATTCGCCGCCGATCTATGTCGATGGCGCGCACAACCCCGAGAGTGTGCAGGCGGTGGTGAAAGCGGTGGCGAGCCATCTGCGGCCGGACTCGATGGTCGTCGTCTTCGGGTGCGCCTCGGACAAGGACGTGGCGCGGATGCTGCCGGGGATCGCGGCGGGCGCGGACAAGGTGATCTTTACGCGGGCGGACTCGAGCGAGCGTTCGATGGATCCGCGCGAGCTGGCAAAGCGCTTCGCGGAGATCTCGCAGCGGATGGTGCAGATCGGCCCGAACCTGAGGGAGGCGCTCGCGCTGGCTCGTCGGGCGGTCGGGCGCGGGGACATCATCCTGGTGACGGGTTCGTTCCTGATGGCGGGGCAGACCAAGCGCCTGCTGATGCAGGAGCGGGCCACGATCACGGAAATGAAGCCGCACCGGTAGTCGCGGCGAGGGGGATTCCAAAACGAGAAAGGGCAGCCGCGTGTGCGACTGCCCTTGTTTCATGCGGTGAGGAAGTTACTTGGCCGGAGCTGCGCCGCCTCGGGGCGGGCGGCCTGCCGTGGGAAGCTCGGCGGGAGCGTTGGCCGGGTTCGCCGCGTTCTTGGCGTCTTCGGCTGCTTGCGCGGCCTGGATCTCTGCCGCGCGTTGCTCGGCGGCCGAGAGTTCCGGGGTCTTGGCCTCGCCACCGCTGAGGTTGACGAGAATGACGGCGATCACGAGCACGCCGACGACGGCACCGCCGATGATGAGCTTGGTCTTGTTCGGGGAGTCACTCATGGGACGTCGATTCCCTTGATGCCAAGACGCGTGGCGAAGAAGTACGCGGGCTTGGGCGGGGTGATATCGAACTGGAAGGTGCTCTGGGCGGGGTCGCCGTTGAACTCAAAGAAGTATCCGAGCTCGGCGGCGCCGGGGTTCCAAGTACCCTGCGGGGCGAGGAGTTCGCCCTGCTGGCTCGGAACGAGCGTGCCCAGGTTGGTGGTCGTGCGGGCGATGACATCGGCCATGGCGACGGGCTTGGCGCTGAGGTCGACCATGCAGACCTGGACCTTGGCGTTGGGGGTGTTCCATTGCTTCATGCGGGAGCCGCGGTCCTTGCTGTAGAAATCGCCGCGCTCGAACATGAGGACCTTCTTGCTGGAGACGATGACGTCGGAGATGCGGTTGCGGCGGATGTAGAAGTTGTTGGTGGCGGCGGCCTGAGGGCGGGCGCTGCCGTTGGCCACGCTGAAGCGACGGGCGTGGTCCTGCCAGAAGACGGGCGGGTACCAATAGGAGACGGGGAAGATCCAGGAGTAGTCAGTCTGGGCGTTGCCGGCCTGAAGCTCGCGCATGAAGGCGGTCATGGCACGGTCGGCGGGGGCGAAGCCGGAGATCGCGCGAGAGCTGATGTCGCTGTCGCCGAAGAGCATGTGGCTCAGCCAGTGGTAGGAGTAGGTCTCTGTGCCCTGGTTGCTCTGAACGCCCGAGCCGTAGTCCCAGGCATATGCCCACGGAGCGTGGCCGTTGCGCTGCGCGATGCTGATGGGCTCGAACACCACGCAGCGGTCGTCCCAGCCACCGGAGAGCGGGCTGTTGGTCGTGGCGAAGGGGTTGAGGAACTCTTCCTTCTGGTCTTGGCTGTACCAGCCCATGTAGAGGGAGTTCTGGTGGAGGTTGCTGAGGCTCACGGTGCGCTGGCCGTCAAGGCGGGCCTTGCCGATGGCGGGCAGCAGAATGCCGATCAGCAGCGCGATGATCGCGATGACGACCAGCAACTCGATGAGTGTGAACGCGCGTGACCCGAAACGTTGCTTCATGGTGAACACCCCTGTACCAGCACCGGCGAGATAGCCGGGCGACTTCGACTCCTGCCGGCGGCGCGGACAACCAGCCGCCGAGGGACCGATTCGCGGGCGAACGCCCGTCAGATGCGAACCGATCCGTTACCGAAGTCTAGCACAAAACCCGCATCACCGGGAGGGGGATCGGGTCAAAGCGGCTTGGGAATGGTTGCCCTGTGCCGAGAAGGAGGGCTCTGCGGGCGACGCAGGCCCCGGCGAAGGGTGCGGTAGAGGAGGGGTTAGTTGCCTTTGAAGATCCGTGCGCCACCGACTTCGCCGGTGGTCTTCGGGGGCTCGGGCGGGGGCTGGCCGGCATCCGCGGCGGCCGTGGCGGCCGCCGCGGCGGGGGCGGGGGGGGGGGCGGGCGGGCACCCGGGGGGCCCTGGGGGGCCGCCGCGGCGGGGTCGGTGGGGACTTCTTCCCCACCGAGGAACTGGTACGCGATGACACCGATAGCCCCGAGGCCGATGACGGCGAGGAGGGCTATGGTGAGCTTCTTCTTCTGCGTGTCGTCCGGGAGCAGTTCCATGGGGAACCTCATGTTGGGTCAGCGTATGTATG
>JBEIUO010000374.1:0-3801 GCA_040374335.1 Phycisphaeraceae bacterium | reverse complement strand
GACAGCGCCTGCGCGAGCATCTCGTGCTCGAGAATCGCGAGCCGAATCGGCGACACCCGCACCCGCAGCGCAAGGTCGGCGAGCGTCAGCGGCGGGCCGCCCAGTAGCCCGAACCGTGCCCCGAGCGTGTCCGCGAGCTTCACCGGAAGCGCCCGCGCCTCGATCAACGCCCGGATCCGATTATCCGGCTCCAGCCACTTCTGCCACGGCGCAACCGCGAGCGTCCAATCCGGGAACGCAACCCCCGGCGGAATCCGCGGCACCGCCCGCTTCGACGGCGGCGCATACACCCCCACCGAGTGCTGCCGACCCCACGTCGAAACAAGCTTGTCGACCGCCAAACCCATCGGCGCCGCCAGACGACCGGCGCGAGCAGGTTCGTACGTATCCACCACGCGCCCCATCGTGTCGATGCTCCGCCGGAGAAGATCGATCAGCAACGCCGAGGGAATCTCCACCGCGGGCCGACCCAGCCGCAGCTCGATGGTCTCGAGCATCAGCCGCAGGTGCGGCCGCATGAGCTCGACCTTTAGTCGCGCCGCCCATCGCAGCAGCGTCTCCGCGTGATCCACCGCGCCCGCTTGCGGGTGCGAACGGCTGAGGGACTCGATCAGCTTGCGGGCCCGGAAGCGGATGAACTGGAACGCAACGATCCGCGTCCGCTCCTCGTGCGCAATCGGGGGCTGACGAGAGCGTGCCGAATCGATGAATGCGAGCAGGTCGCGCGGCGCGCCGCCGCCGAGCCCGGCCTTCACGGGCACCGGAGAGAGCAACACCTCCTGCGCGTCCTTCAGCTCAAACGTCGGAAGCATCGGACCGATGAGCGACTCGCCCACCAGCAGCGGCCAGAGCCGCTCCGCCCGCGACAGATTGATCGCCCGACGCACCGACGCGCGCGAGCGCCGATACTTCCGCGAGATCGTCGCGACACTCACGCCCATGCGCCACGCGCGGAACGCCACCGCGCGACGGCGGGCGTTCAGCGGACTCGTCTCGTCAAAGATCGGATCCGGCGGCGCGAGCGGCACCGCGCTCGGACCACGCATGATCAACCGAGAATGGGCCGCGCTCTTCGCCCGCTTGAGCTTGGAGTCGTGCCGCTTCAGCAACTGGCGCACCGCCTCGTGGCTCCGGCTGAATCGCTGGGCGATGCGGAGCGCGGCGGCGTTGAGCGACATGCCGAGGAGGCGTTTGTACTTGATCGCCCGGCGGATCATCTCGCGTTCGAGGGCGACGGGGATGCGTGAGAAGGCGCCGGCCTTGGAGATGGACTGCTCGTGACGCTGGTGGAACCCCTCGACGACGGCGGGTGCGAAGCCGATGCGGGCCTTGCCGTCTTCGAGGGTGATGCGCCGGCCGACGAGGCCCCGCTTGCGGAGGCGGTCGAGGGTCTTGCGGCTGATCTTCCACTGGGCGCACAACTGCTCGGCGGTGAGGAGGCCGGTGGCGAAGCGGTCCTTCTGGGTGAGGCCGGCGATCGAGGTCAGGCGTTCGGCGAGGGCGGAGAGGTCGGCGATGGCGATGCGGGAGTCGACCACGGACATAGCCGGGTCGGCGGGGGAGGTGGTTCGTTCGCCCAGGACGCTGAAGGCGACGAAGTCGGCGGGGACCATGCCGACTTCGGCGAGGTCGGAGGTTGCGCGTTCGATGCGTTCGACGGCCTGGAAGACCTGCGCACGGGGCAACCCCGCGAGTCTTCGCTCGAGGTTCTGCGTGAGGGAGAGTTGGAGGGCGGGCAGCGGGGGCACCGGTTCCTCGCGGGGGTTTGGGGGGCCGTTGGCGCGCGGCCATCACTCCGACCCGGTCTTGGTACTCCGATCCGATGGGAACGCCCCAGCGGTTCCAACTCCAACGCAAATCCCGGGGCGGAGCTGCAAACGGAACACAAACAAGCGGCCGTGCGGCCGCGGAATCGGGGGTTTTTCATCTACTTTTGTGGCAGGGCGTCAATGGCGTTGTAGGTTGGATAGTCCGTACCGGAGTTGACACTTTACCGGTCTTAGGAGGATTGTGATGCGTTCGAAGCTCGCGTTTGTGGGTCTCCTGTCGGTGCCGGTGCTGATGGCGGGTTTTGCCTCGGCCGATATCGTCACGCGGAATCCCGTTGCCGACAACACGCTCTACTACAACGAAACGGGTGACCTGAGCAATGGCTCGGGGATTGCGATGTTCGTGGGGATGACGCGGCAGTCGGGTGGGGTTGGAGGTCGGCGGGCGTTGGTGCGGTACGACGTGGCGTCGGCGGTGCCGGTGGGGGCGACGATTACGCGGGTGGAGATGACGCTGACGTTGTCGCGAGGGGTTGGGGGGAACCTGAACATTGGGATGCACCGGCTGACGAACAGTTGGGGCGAGTCGAGCAGCCGCGCTGGGGATTCGTCGGGCGGGAGCGGGGACCTGTCGCAGCCGGGGGATGCGACGTGGGTGTCGCGGTTCCATAGCTGGACGACTCCGATTCTGTGGAACACGCCGGGCGGGGACTTTGTGCCGACGGCGAGCGCGACGCTTGGGGTTGGCAATACTCCGGGGCGGTTCACGTGGGGGTCTTCGCAACTGGTGAGTGATGCGCAGGGGTTCCTCGCGAATCCGACGAGCAACTTCGGGTGGATTTTGTATGCGCCGAACGCGGGGTCGGGGAATGCGAAGCGGTTTATGACGCGTGAGGCTTCGGCGGTGGAGCGGCCGGTGCTGACCATCGAGTACACGATTCCGTCACCGGGTTCGTTTGCCCTTTTCGGCGCGGGGCTCGCGTTCATGCGGCGTCGCGCACGCTGAGTGGTCGTCGGGAACTGGCACTGGGTCGTAGCCGCCCTTTGAAAACGGGTGACAGCGGAGGATGCGCCACGCGGTGAGCCATGTGGCCTTGAGTGGTCCGTATGCGCGGTAGGCGTCGAGGCCGTAGTTGGAGCAGGTGGGGTGGAAGCGGCAGCCGCGACCGACGAGGGGCGAGAGGGTGATATGGTAGAGCTTGATGAGGGCGATGAACGGGAGGTTCACCGCGCGCCGCCAGGCGGGGGTCATGGCGATTTGTTTCCTGCGCGTTTGTCCCACTCGTGGGCGAGGTCGATGGCGGCGGAGACGAGCGCGTCGGCGTAGTCGGTGAGGTGTTTGGGGTCGTGAGCGCGAACGGAGACGATGAGGTCGAGGCCGTTGCCGCGGACGAGGGGGAGTGAGTGCTGTTGGAGTCGGAAGGCTTCGCGGATGATTCGTTTGAAGCGGTTTCGGGCGACTGCGTTTCCGGCGGCTTTACCGATTGAGAGGCCGAGGCGGTAGTGGGGTTTGGAGTTGGGGAGTGAGTAGAAGGTGAGGGGTCCGCGGGTGCGGCGGAGCTTGGCGGAAAAAACGGCATCGAACTCACGGTTGTGAGTGAGGCGTGAGGCGGGCTGGAAGGACGCTGGAGGCATTGGGGGAGGGTAGGGGAAGCGGGGGGAAAGCAGCAAAGCTCAAATTTGTAAAGCAGCACATGATGGCTTTTGCGTGGGCTTTCGGATGGGTGCGCGGTCAGGCGGCGAGGCGTGCTGATGGGGAGCGGGCGCGGGGGAGGGGAAGAAGTGGCGAAGTGGTCGAGTGGTCAAGTGGCCGGTCGGGCGTTGTTGTTTGGGCGGGCGCTGCGTGGTGCGGGGTGGAGCTGGCGAGGTAGTTGATGACTTGGACGGGGGGGTAGGTTCTCTTGGGCGCGGGTTGGGCGTCGGGAGTGGGAGCGGATTTCGCGCGCGAGCCCTTGGGGCGGTTCGGCGGCGTGGGATCCTCGGGATCTTCGATGGTTTCGTAGAGGGCGGAGAGGGGGCGGAGTTGTTGGGG
>JBEIUO010000807.1:0-1620 GCA_040374335.1 Phycisphaeraceae bacterium | reverse complement strand
TCGTCAACTGGTCCGGCCGCAGGTCCTTCACCAGCAGGTCGCCGACCAAGTCGTCGTTGGTGTCGAGCAGATCACCGGTCGTCAGCACCACCAACCCAGTGTTCGCGAAATCGTTCACGCTCTCAGCCAAGAACAGCGTCTTGGCCTGCTGCGTCCCCGCGGTATTCGGATCCGTGTCCGGGCCGTACGCCCAGATGAACGCCGCCGCGCCGTTGTTGTTCAGCGAAACGCCCTGGCAGAAGGCGGGCGTCACGAGGTCGATCCCCACGTACGGATCCTGCTCCAGAATGACCCCGGTCCCGTTGAAGTTCAGCGTCGCGTCACTGTTCACGCTCCCGGCCGCCAACCCATAAACCATGTACTGACCAAGGTCGTTGACTGACACCTGCGAGAAGCTCGACCAGATCTGCCCGAACGGGCTGCCCGTGGGGTTCCCCTCCCGCGCAATCGGCGTGCCATCGAAGTAGATGTACGCGTCGTTCAGCGTCGACCCGGTATCAAGGCCGATGTGGTGGATGTGGTGCAGCCCGCTATCCGAGATCTCGTACTTGAACGAGATCGTCGGCGATGCAAACTTGATCGGAAAGTTGTCCGGCGCGGGGAAGACCACGTCGCCGATCCGGAACACCACCTGCGGCACCGTCCCCACGTCGTTCGTCATCCGATAGAACAGCCGCCCCGTGGTCCCGCCCGTGGGCGTCGTCGCTGTCGTGCTCACCCACGCGGCGCCGTTCGCGCCAAACATGCTCGGCGCCGAGTTCGCGCGCACGAACAAGCCCGCAGCTCCCGGGGCCGGGTCCCGCTCGGCGATCACCAGCCCGTTCTGGCTCCAGATCGCGTCGCGTCCGGTCGCCACTTCGTCGTCGATGCTCGGTCCGATCAGGAACCGTCCGTCGGATCCAAGACCGCACGAGCTCTCAAGCCCGCCGAACGTCGTCCCCGGTGGCGCATCCAGCGAGCTGAACAGCACGCCCGTCTCGCGCCACACGAAGCGCACATCAGTCAGCCCGTTGCTCGCCTTTCCCCCGAACCCGATCTCGCCCGCGAGGTTCGTCGTCGGCGTGTACAGCTCCGTCACGGAATAGCCACCCTGACCCCCGAACGTCATCGCGTCGTTCACCGACAGCACCACGCGCCCGCTCCGCACGCTCTGCCCCAGCGAGGTCGCTTCCATCGCCGCCAAACCGGCCACACACGCCAGCACGCCGCAGGTCTTCATCACGAATCGGTTCATGTCGCTTGCTCCACGGATTCACGGCCCACCCAAAGGGGTGGGGGGGTTATTTCATAATACTAGCACGCCACGCAAGCCCTTGCAAAGCCCGTACTTACCGCAGCCCCGCCCCCAGCTTCTCCATCAGCAACGGCATCCACACCCCGCCCACAACCGTCCGCGTGTGCATCCCCATCGTCTTCCCGTCCACCGTCTCGTACCAGTCCGACAGCGGCACGCGGCTCGGCGGCGGGCTCGCTTGCATCCACCCATACACCGGCCCCATCAGCCCCTCGAAGTCGCTCCGCCGCCCCGTCAAGCACGCGCTCCACACCGTCCAGTCGAGCTTCGTGTACGTCCGCCGACTGTCCAGCGGCAGCCCGTAGCGATTCAGCCGGCCCTTGTAC
>JBEIUO010000820.1:0-1475 GCA_040374335.1 Phycisphaeraceae bacterium | reverse complement strand
GGGGGTGATAGCATGCGAGGTTCTGGGAGGTCTCGCGTGAAAAACGGTGATATTCAGTGTGACGTGGCGATCGTTGGTGGTGGCCCCGGGGGCTCGACGGTGGCGTCGCTGCTGCGGAAGTTCAATCCGTCGCTGAAGGTGGTGGTGGTCGAGAAAGAAGAGTTCCCGCGGGACCACATCGGCGAGAGCCAGTTGCCCCCGATTAGTCGGGTGCTCGACGAGATGGGGGAGTGGGAGAAGATCGAGGCGGCGGGATTCCCGGTGAAGCTGGGGGCGACGTACACGTGGGGGAAGACAACAGAGCCATGGGTCTTCGGGTTCATTCCGATCGCGGAGGTGAAGGAGGAGCCGCGACCGGGGAAGTACGAGGGGTGGCGGCGGCGGGTGGCGTTCCAGGTTGATCGCGCGAAGTACGACAAGATCCTGCTGGACCACGCGGCATCGCTGGGAGCCGATGTTCTGCAGCCGATGAAGGTGAGCAAGGTGGAGTCGGAGGGCGAGGGGCGGGGGAAGAAGGTCACGGGGCTGCGGCTGGAGGATGGGCGTGCGATCACGGCGCGGTACTACATCGACGCCAGCGGCAACGCGGCGTTGCTGCGGCGGCAGTTGGGGATCGCGGTCGACGCGCCGACACTTCTGCGGAACGTGGCGTTCTGGGATTACTGGGATCGACCGGGGCTGAATGCGCCGCTCATCGAGAAGGGCGCGATCCGGGTGCAGATCCGCTCGGTGCCGTTTGGGTGGCTGTGGTTCATCGCGTTGTCGCAGGACCGAACGAGCGTGGGGCTGGTGTGCAACGCGGAGTACTACAAGCAGTCTGGGAAGCGGCCGGAAGAGCTCTACCGCGAGGCGATCGCGGCCGAGAAGCAGGTTTCGGGGTGGCTCAAGGACGCGTCGGCCCGGGGGACCGTAGAGACCACGACCGATTGGTCGTACGTCGCCGATCAGGCGTGCGGAGAGAACTGGTTCCTGGTCGGCGAGTGCCTGGGGTTTGCGGATCCGATCCTCGCGGCGGGGCTCACACTCACGCACACCTGTGCGCAGCACGCCGCGTGCACGATCCTGGAGTTGGAGCGGGGTTCACACGACCGCGCGTGGTTGATGAAGCAGTACGAAGAGACGCAGACCAGGCGCGTGCGGCAGCACATCAAGTTCGCGGAGTACTGGTACTCGGCCAACGGACTGTTTTCCGCGGTGCTCGAGAACAGCTCGAAGATCGCGGCGGAGACGGGGCTGTCCCTCAGCCCGCAGGAGGCGTTCCGCTGGCTGAGCAACGGCGGGATCGACGACGTGCCGGGGCAGTTCGTCATCGGCGGGCTGGGGCTGAGCGGGATCAAGTCCGTGCAGCAGCGGTTCTCGCACGAGGGCGCAGAGGCGGTTCGGTACTTCATCGACGGCATGAACACGTTCACGCTCGATACAACGGGTGCTTCGCAGAGCTCGATGGCGATCGCGAGCGGCGGATCGATCACACG
>JBEIUO010000688.1:0-2276 GCA_040374335.1 Phycisphaeraceae bacterium | reverse complement strand
CGGCTGCCTCAATGCGTTGTGGTGGCCGGCGATGAGCGGTCTGGTACCCGACGTCGTCGAGGAGGAGCACCTGCAGCCGGCCAATGCCTTCGTGAGCGTCGCCTCGAACGGCGGCCTCATCGCCGGCAACGCCATTGGAGGGCTGCTCGTCGCACTCGTCGGCTCCGGCTGGGCCATCGCCCTTGACTCACTCTCATTCCTCGTCGCAGGAGCCCTCGTGTTCTCGATGCGCGACGTCTCCACGCCGCACAGGTCCGGCGAGTCGACATTGGCGGACCTCGCCCACGGGTGGCGGGTGTTCTGGTCCTATCGCTGGGTCGTGGTGGTCGTCGGGGCATTCAGCTTCATCGTCATGGTCTGGCGAGGCGCCGAGGAGGTGATGGGCCCGGTGCTCGCCCGCGAGATCTACGGAGGCGCAGCCGGTTGGGCCCTGATCATGACCTTCCAATCCATTGGACTGCTCCTGGGGGCGATCGTCGCGAGCCGGCTTCGGGTGCGGCGGCCCTTGGTCATCGGCTTACTTGCAACGCTCGCGCTGCCCCTTTGGCTCATCACCCTCGCACTGGAGTTGCCGATCATCTGGGTCGCGGTTGGCTCCTTCGCCTTCGGGGTCAGCCTGGAACTCCTCGCCGTGTGGTGGTTCACCGCCATGCAGACGAATATCCCCCGGGAGGCGCTGTCACGCGTGAGCGCCTACGACGCCATGGGCTCGCTCATGTTCGGGCCGATCGGGCTAGCGCTCGCGGGCCCGCTCATCGCCGGAGTGGGGGCCAGGGCGGCATTCTTCATCGCGGCCGCAGTCTCCGCGGCAGCCGTTCTCGGTGCGCTGCTCTTCCGGTCCGTCCGGCAACTTTCGAGCGAACCTGCCGGAATGCAAACGCTGTCCTAATGGAAGGATGAGCCCGTTCGAGGGTCCTTCATCCTTTACAACAGGAGTCACAGATGCCGATTGCATCCCCCGAGGTCTACGGCCAGATGCTCGACCGAGCCAAGGCCGGCAAGTTCGCCTACCCGGCGATCAACTGCACCTCGTCACAGTCCATCGTCGCGGCAATCCGCGGCTTCGCCGAGGCCGAGTCTGACGGCATCGTCCAGATCTCGTGGGGCGGCGCCGAGTTCGCGTCCGGCCAGACGATCAAGGACATGGTCGCCGGCGCAACCGCTCTCGCCGAGTTCACCCACTCGATCGCGAAGCACTACGACGTCAACATCGCCCTCCACACCGACCACTGCCCGCAGGAGAAGCTCGCCGGCTTCATGGAGCCCCTCATTGCGATCCCTCAGGAGCGCGTCGCCAAGGGCCTCGAGCCGCTGTTCCAGTCGCACATGTGGGATGGCTCGGCAGTGCCGCTCAAGGAGAACCTCGAGATCGCATCCCGCATGCTCGACGCCTGCGTCAAGGCGAACATCATCCTTGAGATCGAGATCGGCGTTGTCGGCGGCGAGGAGGACGGCATCGAGGCGAAGCACGACGCCAAGCTGTTCTCGACGATCGAAGACGGCATCGCCACCGCCGAGGCACTCGGCCTCGGCGAGCGCGGCCGTTACATGGTCGCGGCGACCTTTGGCAACGTCCACGGCGTCTACAAGCCCGGCAACGTCGTCCTGACCCCGTCGATCCTCAACGACATCCAAGGTGCCGTCGGCGCGAAGTACGGCAAGGACAAGCCGTTCGACCTCGTCTTCCACGGTGGCTCCGGCTCACTGCTGAGCGAGATCCGCGAGGCGCTCGACTACGGAGTCGTGAAGATGAACATCGACACCGACACCCAGTACGCCTTCACCCGGCCGATCGCCGATCACATGTTCAAGAACTACGACGGCGTGCTGAAGATCGACGGCGAGGTCGGCAACAAGAAGCAGTACGACCCCCGCGCGTACGGCAAGCTGGCAGAGAAGGGCATGGCCGATCGCGTCGTCCGCGGCTGCGAGGACCTGCGCTCAGCAGGAACCAAACTGAAGTAAGGGACCACCCAACCCCGTCCGCCGTTTGGGCGGGTAGATGTCGTTCCCCGGCGCTGAACCGGGGGTCCAAGCGACATCTACCAGCCCAAACCCTGGGTGGCACCTGCCAAACCCGGCCGGACCCGAAAGATGAGAGAGTGACGCCATGAGCATTGGCGTAGATCTCCTCGGCGGCCCCCCTCCCACCTACCTCCCGGCCGACGACATCGTCGTCGCGGCGCGCGCCGCTGGGGCAGCTGCCCGCGCGGTCGCAAAGCAGCACCCCACGCGCGCGCACGCCAGGGCCGGCCGCGCGGGCGATGCCAGGGCCG
>JBEIUO010000438.1:0-3404 GCA_040374335.1 Phycisphaeraceae bacterium | reverse complement strand
GCCGGCGGCCCCAACTCCACCCCATGCCACGTGACACACTCCATCTTCCTCGGCGACACGGCGCAGCTTGTGTTGCGTACGGCGGGGGGCGCGGAGTTGCGGGCTTCAGTGATGAACCCGCTCCAGGTTCCGGATGCAGGATCCAGCGTGGTGGTGTCTATCCCCCCCGCTGCCGTGGTACCGGTGGCGACGGACGACGGCGCCGACTGAGCGTCACGGGTCTTTGGTCGAGGTCCAACCTGATGCACCAGTGCCGATGAGCAACCAGCGACGTTGAACGTCTGGGACGAAGCCTGCGTGCGCGAGGTCGGCGAGGGGGATCCACTCGAAGGCGATCTTGGATTCGAGGCTGGTGATCGCGGGGGGCGGCACTCCATCCCTCCATGCCACGTGACACACTCCCACAACCTCATGCCGACGCTTGCCGTTCTGGGTGAATGTCGATTCAAAGGTGTGAGTGGGGGGGTGGAGGGTGGGAGCGACCCCTGCTTCTTCCATGAGTTCACGAGCTGCCGCCTCCATGACGGTTTCTCCGAACTCAACGTGGCCACCCGGGAGGTAGCAGTGGCCATGCTTGAGATTTCGGCAGACCAAGATCGAGTCGCCGCTGCGCCAGACAACCCGTGCGATGAACTCGATCGTGCCGTCGTGCTTTCCCATGATTGATCCAGTCAAAATGTGGTGCGAGCGGTGGAAGTGAGTTGCATTCCGAACCACATGATACTATGCTACCCAAACACACGCCAACCAATGAGAAGGGGTTGCATATGCAGAACAACAAGCGATTGGGCAAAGGCCTCGGTGGTCTTATCGGACTTTCGAACCCTGTTCAGGTTGAGGTTCCAGCGGCAGTTGCTCCAGTTGAAACCCCATCTCCTGCGCCAGTGGGGCCTCAGATTCGCCAGGTTCCCGTGGGCAAGATCGTCCCCAGCCCCTACCAGCCCCGGCGTGTGATGGACGATGCCGCGATCGCGAGGCTCGCGGAGTCGATCAAGCGGTCGGGGGTGATGCAGCCGATCGTGGTTCGGGAGCAGCGGGGGGCGTTTGAGCTGGTGGTGGGGGAGAGGCGGTGGCGGGCGGCCGTACTCGCCGGCCTGCAGACCATTCCGGCGACCGTGCGCGAGCTCACCGACGACGTCGCGGCGGAATGGGCGCTCGTGGAGAACGTGCAGCGTGAGGATCTCAACCCGATGGAGCGGGCCTGGGCCCTCCGCTCCCTCGTGGAAAAGTTCGGATTGACCCAGTTGCAGGTCGCGGAGCGGGTAAGCCTGGACAGAGCCAGCGTCGCGCACCTCATTCGGCTGACGGAGATCGAGCCCGAGATCGCGGACATGATCAGCATGGGGCAGATCAGCGCGGGCCACGGGCGGGCCTTGCTCGGACTGCCGTCGGGGCCCCAGCGGCTGGAACTTGCCAAACAATGTGCGATGTGGGACTGGAGCGTTCGGCGCATCGAAAGTGAGGTTCGCGATCGCGTCAATCAGACCGAGCAGCCGCCGACCCTTAAAAACAAGGAAGAAGCGAGGAGCGCGGTCGCCCGTGATATCGAACGCCGGATTGCAGATCACCTCGGCACGAAGGTTAGTATCGAGACCGATCGCACCGGGAAGAAAGGTAAGTTGATCGTCGAGTTCTACGGACTGGAACACTTCGACGGCCTTCTAACGAGAATGGGTGTTCCCCCTCGTTAACCCCTACTTTGCGTCGGCCTGCTTCCATTCTCCCCCTTCTCGCGCTATCGTCTGCCACACGAGAGCGTCTCTCCGGGGCGGCAAACCGTCCCCGGGAAGGCGTAGAAGGAGTTTGAAATGGCGAAGAAGGCACGTTCGAGCGAGGGAACGAGTCTCGGTGGTCTCACGACCAGAGACATCGAGGCCGAGCTGAAGCGCCGCCGCAAGAGCATCAACGCGCTCTTGAAGACGCGGGACACCCTGCGTACCAGGCTGGCGGAAGTCGAGCAGCGTCTGCGGGAGACCGGAAGCGCGGGTCGCACCCGAGTCCGTCCCCAGAACGACATGCCGCTCGTCGAGTCGTTGAAGAAGGTGCTCACCGGCAAGACCATGGGCGTGACCCAGGTCGCCGCCGCGGTGCAGAAGGCCGGCTACAAGACCTTCGCCGCGAACTTCCGCACCATCGTCAACCAGACGCTCATCAAGAACCGGAAGATCTTCAAGAAGATCTCCCGCGGGCAGTACACGGCCAACTGAGCAAGGTCCAGTCACGGAGACTTTCGCCGCGCGATGTGCGTGCGGCGTTGTCATGCGCTAACAGCCCGCATCCCAGTCCGTGAAGAACCCGATCACATCATCGCCGTCCACGGCGGCGTCGCCGTTGTAGTCCGCACTCGGTAGGCCCGCATCCCAGTCCGCGAAGAACTCGATCACGTCGTCGCCATCGACGCCGCCGTCACCGTTGAAGTCCGCCGGGCAGCATGGTGCGCCGCCGATGTCGCAAAGCCGCACGATCGCGTACTCCGCGGCCTCGATCTCTCCGTTCACGGTGAGCGGCGCTGGAACTTGCGATCCGGTCACCAGCCCGCCGCCGTCGGGGTTCGCGAAGACGCCCACCGCGAGCCCGATCGACTCCGGCAGCGTGCCCAACTCGGAGCGAAGGTCGATAGTGCCCTCGAGCACACCGCCATTCGATCCCGTGATGGCGAGGGGAGACGCGGTCGTGTCAAACCAGCCTTCGTAGTCGTTCGAGGTCTCGTCGGCGAGGAAGCAACTCCATGCCGCGACGCGCCCCGCTTTCGCCCATGGCGACGGCACGAGCGCCCCGGGCTGTCCCGCGATGAAGATGAAGTGGTCGTTGCCCTCACCAGCGTCGTTCGTCGCAACGTAGAGGACGTCGCCTTTCAGGCCCGCCCAGAGATTCATGCCGCCGTTCTGCGCGATGAGCACCGAGTCGGTGTCGCGGACTCCGTCCATGTCCCATTGATCGACGGGCCCACCCCCGCTCACCGCGACGTGCCAATCCTGTCCCGAGTTGTTGTCCCACACTCCGGCACCGTTGTTGAACACGAAGTCCAGTTGGGTAGCAGTGGGGGGGATCGCGACGGTCGTGCTCCACACGCCCGACGAGAGCGTCATCGTGGGATCAGGAGTGATCACGGTCGCCCAGTTATTGAACCCGACGTGCAGCCTCACCTGCGATGATCCCGCCAGCACACGACCGGCGGGGTTGTACGTGATGCTCACGTTCTGCCCCGCAACCGGTGCCGCGGGAGCAAGTGCCACCACCGCACCACCGCCTCCGCCCGGTGAGCCCGATCCCACGTAGACGTGCTGGATCTCGCCGCGCCGCACGTTGCCCCGGGCATCGCTCGCCTCGATGTAGTAATCAACGAGCGCATCGCGAACCCCAACGATCCGTGCGGACACCTGGTCCGCGATCGCCGTCGGCAT
>JBEIUO010000636.1:0-2481 GCA_040374335.1 Phycisphaeraceae bacterium | reverse complement strand
GTGCGTTCGCGTCGAACGGCGGGGGCGTCGGCGGGGGTCTTGACACCCTTCCAGATGTGCCCGAAGAACTCGCCGAGGGAGCGGGCGATTCCTTTGTCTTCGTCTTGGTTGCCGGGGCTGGGCATAAAGGAATGTAAGGCGCGTCCGGGCCCGGGACTAGAGCGAGGGTCTGGCGGCGTGCCGAAGGGCTACACTGTTTACGCTTTCTCCACGGCAACGGCCCTGAGTGCCCGAGGCCGGTCGGAATATCGGCCACGATCGCCGTTCGAGTCCGTCGCAGCGATCGCACCCGATTTACGAGCACCCGCCATATGCCCAATCAGGCAACCACTGTCCGGACCCCCGACACGCTCCCAGAGGCCCCACGCCGGGTGCTGGTGGCGGAGGATGAGCACTTGGTCGCGATGGAGCTGATCCGGTGTCTGTCGATGCAGGGGCTGACGACGATCGGGCCGGTCGGCAACGGCGATGCGCTGGTAGCGCTCGCGGAGACGGGCGGACCAGATCTGGCGATCGTGGACGTGAACATGCCGGGCCGGGACGGGCTTTCGGGGGCGAAGGAGCTCTACGAGCGGTTCGCGATCCCGGTGATCGTGATCTCGGCGTACTCGGACGAGGAGTTCATCCGGCGAGCGCAGGACGCGGGGGTGTTCGCGTACCTGGTCAAGCCGGCGAGCGACGACCAGATTCGCGCGGCGATCGCGCTGGCGTGGACGCGGTACCGGGATCTGCTGACCTCGCGAACGGAAGCGGACGAACTGCGGCGACGCCTCGCGGAGCGTCGGGTGATCGAGAGCGCGAAGTGGCTGCTGGTGTCCAAGCGAAAGCTGACGGAGCCGGAGGCGATGAAGGCGCTGCAGAAGCACGCGCGGGATTCGCGCCGATCCCTGTCGGATGTGGCGCAGTCGATTGTGGACGCGGAGGCGCTGCTGGAGCCCCGCGACGACTCGGCGTCATGAGTTGATGGTGCGTCCGCCGCCGAGCGCCTGGCGGATCGCGTCCGTCAGTTGCTGAACGGTGAACGGCTTGGGGAGGAGCACCACGCCATCGGGGAGTGTTGCTTCGGATGGGGCATCGAAGACGTTGCCGCTCACGATGACGATGGGCAGCCCCGGGTTGATCCGGCGGGCACGGCGCATGGTCTCGAGGCCGCCGATCCCCGGCATGCGCAGGTCGATGAGGGCGACATCGAACGCGCTGGGGGAGGTCTCAAGTATCGCGAGAGCCGCTTCGCCGCTCGACGCGGTTGAAACCGTGTGGCCCGTGCGCGCCAGCAGTTCGCGCGTCACGTTGAGTACCAGAGACTCGTCGTCGACCACCAGGACGCGGGTGGTTTCTCTCGTCCCGCTCGAAACGGGCTTGGGCTCGCGGATCACGTCCGGCGAGCGTGCGCCCGCGAGCGCGGGGAACGAGACCCGCACCCGAGTGCCCGCGCCGGGCGCGGTCTCCACGTCCACAGTGCCGCCGTGGCTCTTGACCGTTCCCATCGCCGTGCTCAACCCGAGCCCTCGGCCGGCCCGCTTGGTCGAGAAGAACGGCTCGAACATCTTGGCTCGCACGTCTTCCGACATGCCGCACCCGTGGTCCTCGACCTCGATGAACACCCACACGGCCGCCGTCTGCGCATCGCCGGCCCAGGTTGTCGTGCGCGCAGGTGCGCACACGCCCGTGCGGAGCACAACGGGCTTCGCGGGGTCGCCGGTTGCCTCCGCGGCATTGGTCATGAGGTTCATCAGGAGCTGCGCGACCTGAGCGCGGTCCGCGAGGATGGGCGGGAGGGCGTCCCCGAGCTCCAGCACCAGCGTGCAGTTTTTCGCCACGACAACGCCCATCACGCGGTGCACCGACTGCGCCAGCACTGAAAGGTCTGTCTGCTCCGGGCAGGAGGCCGCTTTGCCCGCGTACGTGAGAAGTTGGCGGGTGAGTTCCGAGCCCGATTGCGCAGCGAGCGAGATCGTGTCGAGATACGCGAGGGTTTCCGGGTTCGTTTCGCCCACGCCGCTGCGCGCGAGCGAGGCGTTGCCCATGATCGCCAGAAGAATGTTGTTGAAGTCGTGGGCGACGCCGCCGGCCAGTCGGCCGATCGACTCGAGCTGCTGCGACTCGCGGAGCCTCCGCTCCAGCTCGCGCTCCGTCCGTTCGGCCTGGGTCTTGGTCGTCACGTCGTGGCACACGACCAGGACGAGCTGTTCGCCCGCCATACGCACGCATGAGCAGGCAAGATCCAGCCAGTGTTGCTCACCCGCGTTGGTCGTCACGCGACAGCCGTACTCCTCGGCGCGCCCGGTTGTCGTGGTCTTGGTGAGCACCTCACGCCCCAGGGGAAGGTGCGCCCCGACCTCGGACCCCACCAGCGCCTCGCGGGCGACGCCCAGCACGGTCGCGGCGTGGGCGTTTGATTCAAGCACACGGCAGTCGGAGGGCGCACCACGAGGATCGCGGCGAGGGAGCCGTCGAAGAGCTGGCGGAAACGGTTTTCCG
>JBEIUO010000760.1:0-1865 GCA_040374335.1 Phycisphaeraceae bacterium | reverse complement strand
ATGAACATGTACTTCGCCGCCACGCCCAGGTTGTTCTCCTCCACGGTCACAGACACGACATGGCTCGTCAACATCAGGTTCCTGGGCGCAATCGACACCAGTTCTCTGGGCTACGGGGATCTTCGGATACTCAACCGCCCCGACATGCAAAGCTCGCTGCACCAACTGCAGTTCATCAACGGTCAAGTCGTCGCGACGTACAGCTTCACCGCTCCCGGCGGCGCATGGGACTACGAAGACAACGGCACATACACCATCGAGCTCCTCGCGAACGCTGTGCGCGACACTGCCGGTCTACCTATCCTCGGGCAAAGCTTTGCGCCGTCGACGCTTTGGTTCGCCCAACCCGCGGCGTACTTGACCGCCAACTCCCGAGCCGGCGCCGAGTGGTACATCGAGATCCATTACAACGGCGTCGGTGGGATGGACGCCACGACGCTGGGCGATGATGACCTGACCCTCGAACGCACGGGCATCGCGTACAGCGTGACATTCATGAGCTGGAACGCGACCACACACCGCGCCCGGTACCGCGTGAACCCAGTCAACGGGTCTTGGACCTCCGCCGACAACGGCCCTTACCTGCTCAGCGTGAACGCGAACACGGTCTTCGGTGCCGACGGTACCGCTGCGCGAGCCCGCGTCATCGCTCTGCTCGTCCGTCCGCTCAACTGAGCACCGCTCCCGCTCACACGTTGAACAGGAAGTGGCACACGTCACCGTCACGCATGACGTACTCCTTGCCCTCGATCCGCATCTTCCCCGCCTCGCGGATCCCCTTCTCCGTCTTGTACTGCTCCAGATCCGGGATCGAGTAGATCTCCGCGCGGATGAAGCCCTTCTCGAAGTCCGTGTGGATCACGCCCGCGGCCTGCGGCGCCGTCGCCCCCACCGGAACCGTCCACGCACGCACTTCCTTCTCGCCCGCCGTGAAGTAGCTCTGCAGCCCGAGCAATCTGTACGCCGCGTGCGAGAGACTCGCCAGCGCGGGCTCCTTCAGCCCAAGCGCCTCGAGCATCTCTTCGCGCTCACCGTCGGCCATCTGTCCGAGCTCGCTCTCGATCTTCGCGCACACCGGCACAACCTCCGCGTGCTCGGTCGCCGCGTGGGCCCGAACCTTCTTGCACATCTCGCTCTCGCCGCCGAGGTCATCCTCGTCGACGTTCATCACGTACAGCACGCGCTTGGCGGTGATCATCCCGAGCATCTTCATCTGGCGCAACTGCTCGGGGTCGTCCAGCTTCAGGGACCGCGCCGTCTTGCCCGCGCTCAGCACCGGCTTGAGCTTCTTCAGCACCTCAAACCGCGCGACCTGTTCCTTGTCCCCGCTCTTGGCCGCACGCTCGGCCTTGCTGTACGCGCCCTCGACCGTCTCGAGGTCCGCGAGGATCAGCTCCATGTTGATGATCTCGATGTCGCGCAGCGGGTCCACGCTGCCCGACACGTGCGTCACGTCTTCCCCGCCCGGGGCCTTCGTGAAACACCGCACCACCTGCATAATCGCGTCCACCTCGCGGATGTGGCTCAGGAACTTGTTGCCCAGCCCTTCACCCTGCGACGCCCCCTTCACGATCCCCGCGATGTCCACCAGCCGCAACGCCGCCGGGATCACCTTCTGCGTCTTCACGTACTTCTGGATCGTCTGCAGCCGCGGATCCGGGATCGGCACCACCCCCACGTTCGGCTCGATCGTCGCGAACGGGTAGTTCGCGGCGAGGGCGTTCGCCTTGGTCAAGGCGTTGAAAAGCGTGCTTTTGCCGACATTGGGCAAACCAACGATACCTGCTTCCATGGTGGAAATCCTCGATTCTGGGGCCGATGATAGGCTGAAGAGAGGCCGTAGGCCTTAGGCCAGAGGCCATAGT
>JBEIUO010000403.1:0-3654 GCA_040374335.1 Phycisphaeraceae bacterium | reverse complement strand
GCGGCGCTGGTGGCGGCGGCGCGTGCGCTGCGGGAGTTGACGGAGAACGCGGGGGCGGTGGCCGGGGTTGAGCGGACGATTGATGAGCTGGCTTCGTGCTTTGCGCGGGGGAACAAGGTGCTGATCTGCGGGAACGGGGGCTCTCTGTGCGATGCGACGCACTTTGCGGAGGAGTTGACGGGGCGGTTTCGGAAGGACAGGCCGGCGCTGGCGGCGATCGCGATCTCGGATGCGGGGCACATCACGTGCGCGGCGAACGACTTCGGGTTTGACCGCGTGTTTTCGCGTGGGGTGGAGGCGTTGGGACGGCCGGGGGACGTGTTGATCGCGTTGTCGACGAGCGGGAAGTCGGCGAACGTGCGGCTGGCGCTGGAGGCGGCGCGGGCGAGGGGGATGTTTACGGTCGCGCTGCTGGGACGGGACGGCGGGGAGTGCGCTGGGTTAGCGGATCTGGCGATCGTGGTGCCGGGGTCGACGAGCGACCGGATCCAGGAGCTGCACATGGTGATTCTGCACACGCTGGTGGAGGGTGTGGAGGCGCGGCTGGGGTACGCGTGATCAGTTGACCTTGGTGAGGCGGGCGTACTCGAGGATGAGGGTTTTGCGGCCGACGTCGCGGAACTGGACTTCCGCGCGGGTTTGTGCGCCGCTCGAGACGGCCTTGATCTCGCCGATTCCGAACTGCGGGTGACGGACGCGGCAGCCGACGGGGAACTCGGCGGCCATGGGGGACGCGGCCTTGCGCGCGGGGCGGTCTTCGGGTGCGGACTGGTCCATCTCGTCCCACTCGGTGGTCGATTCGAGGCCGCCGCCCTTGTCGTGGATGTTCATGTACTCGGTGGGCATTTCGGCGAGGAACCGGCTGGGGATGGTTCGCTCGGAGAGGCCACGGATGGCGCGGTACTTCGCGGCGGAGACGTGGAGGCGGCGCATGGCGCGGGTGATGCCGACGAAGCAGAGGCGGCGTTCTTCTTCGAGTTCGGATTCGCTTTCGCGGGCGCGGGAGTGCGGGAGGGTGCCTTCTTCCATGCCGATCATGGCGACCGCGCCGAACTCGAGGCCTTTCGCGGCGTGAAGGGTCATGAGGGTGACGCTGCCCTGCGCGGGGTCGACGGTGTCGGCGTCGGCCATGAGCGTGACGGACTCGAGGTAGGCGCGGAGCATGGCGAGGAGGGGAGGCGTTTCGCTGAGGACGCCGGCGGAGGCGAGATCGACGCCGGGGAAGGCGGCGGGGTCGCTGTCGGGGTCGTACTCGAGTTCAAACTCGCGGGCGGAGGAGACGAGTTCGGCGAGGTTGTCGAGGCGTTCTTCGTCGGCTTCGCTCTTGCTCGTGTGGGCCTGATGGCGGTACATGGCTTCGAGGCCGGACTCTTTGAGCACGCGGTTGACTAGGTCGGCGAGGGAGCCGGAGATTTCGGAGCCGAGGAAGGTGCCGTTGCCGGTCCAGGAGTCGAGCATGGCGACGAAGCGCTGGATGGAGGCGGCGGAGCGGGCGGTGACGCCGTCGATGGAGGAGACGTTGCGCATGCCTTCGAGGAGCGTTTCGCTCTGGAGGCGGGCCCATTCTTCGACCTTGTCGACGGAGGAGTCGCCGATGCCGCGGGTGGGGACGTTTGCGATGCGGGAGAGGGAGACGTCGTCGGCGGGGTTTGCGACGACCTTGAGGTAGGCGAGGGCGTTCTTGATTTCTTCGCGGTCGTAGAAGGCGGTGCCGCGGGCGATGGTGTAGGGGATGGCTTCGGAGCGGAGGGTTTCTTCGAGGACGCGGCTGAGGGCGTTGGTGCGGTAGAAGACGGCCATTTCGCGCCAGGGTTCACCGGAGGAGCGGGCGTCGCCGAGGTGGCGGGCCTTGAGCCACTGGGCGACGATGTGGGCTTCGTGACGTTCGTCGCGGCAGAGGACGGCGTCGACGGGGTCGCCGCCTTGTTTGCGGGTGAAGAGCGGTTTGATCTTCCGCTTCTTGTTGTTCTTGATGAGGGTGTCGGCGACGGCGAGGATGGAGGAGGTGGAGCGGAAGTTCTCGCCGAGGAGGATGACCTTGGCGCCGGCGTAGTGCTCTTCGAAGTCGAGGATGTTGGAGATATCGGCGCCGCGCCAGCCGTAGATGGACTGGTCGGGATCGCCGACGACGCATATGTTTGGGCCGCGCTTCACGCCGGCTTCGTTTGCTTCGCCGTCGCCTGCGATGAGGGAGGCGATCTCGAACTGGGCCTGGTTGGTGTCCTGGTATTCGTCGATGAGGAGGTACTTCCAGCGGCGCTGGCATTCTTCGCGGAAGACGGCGCTCTCGCGGAGACCCTTGGCGGTGAGGAGGAGCAGGTCGTCGAAGTCGACGGCGTTTGCGCCGCGGAGGGCTTTGGCGTAGGAGGCGTAGATCTTCGCGATGGTCTTGGAAGCGAAGTCGTAGGTTGTCGCGGCGAACTGCTCGGGGCCTTGGAGTTTGTTCTTGGCGTTGCTGATGACACCGAGGACGTTGCGGGGCTGGAAGTTGGTGGTGGAGAGTTGGAGGCTCTCGATGACCTTCTTGCAGAGGGTGGTCTGTTCGGAGGTGTCGTAGATGGTGAAGTCGGGCTTCAGGCCGGCGCAGTCGGCGTACTTGCGGAGGAGGCGGGAGCAGAGCGAGTGGAAGGTGGTGACGGTGAGGCCGCGGGCCTGGCGGGAGTCTGCGCCGCCGAGGAGGTGGAGGACGCGTTCGCGCATTTCACCGGCGGCTTTGTTGGTGAAGGTGAGGGCGAGCACGGACCAAGGCGCGATGCCGCAGCCGATGAGGTAGGCGATTCGGCGGGTGATGACGCGGGTCTTGCCGGAGCCGGCGGCGGCGACGATGAGGAGTGGGCCTTCGGTGTGGCGGACGGCCTCGGCCTGGGGCTCGGTGAGATCAGCGAAGAGGGGATCGAGGGTGGGGGTCTTCCATGGATGCACCGAGCGTAGTCGCGTGTCACTTGGTTCGGAGATCGTCGGGGATGGGGAGGAGGGCATCCTGGGTGAGGTGGTCGGGGAGATCCTGGACGCGGACGGAGCCTTCGAGGGAGAAACGACCGACGCGGGTACGCCTGAGAGCGGTAAGCATTCCGCCGCAGGAGAGAGCGCCGCCGATATCGCGGGCGAGGCTGCGGATATAGACGCCTTTGCCGGAGACAACGCGGACCCTGACGCGGGGCCAATCGAAGGATGTGATTTCGATGGAGGCGATTTCGACTTCGCGGGGCGCGAGTTCGACGGTGCCGCCTTCGCGGGCGATCTGGTATGCGCGACGGCCGCCGATGTTGAGCGCGGAGAACATGGGCGGGACCTGCATAACGCGGCCGATGAAGCGGGGGAGGACGGCGAGGATGTCGTCGCGCGAGGGGATGTTGTGGACGGGGACGGGTTCCACGACACCTTCGGCGTCGTCGGTGTTGGAGCGGTGGGCGAGATCGATCTCGGCTTCGTAGACCTTTTCTCCGGCCATGATGGCGTTGCACAGAGGCGTGGCCTTGCCGGTGAGGACGACGAGGACGCCGGTGGCCATGGGGTCGAGCGTGCCGCCGTGGCCGACCTTGACACCCTTGGGGGCTCCGCCGCGGCGGAGCTTGCCGCGAACGATGGCGCCGACGTCCATGGAGGTGAAGCCGCCGGACTTATCGATGACGAGGATGCCGGTGGGGTGGGGGG
>JBEIUO010000430.1:0-3460 GCA_040374335.1 Phycisphaeraceae bacterium | reverse complement strand
GCGGTCGATGCCCATGCCGAAGGCGACGGTGGCGACGACGACGTTGAGTCGCTCGCTCTTGAAGTCGTCGCTGACCTTGGTGCGGTCGCGGGGTTCCATGCCAGCGTGGTATGCCGCGGCGTTGATGCCGTGTTTACGGAGGGCGGCGGCGAGCTCTTCGGTTTTCTTGCGGGACATGCAGTAGACGATTGCAGCGGCATCATCGCCGTGTCGTTTGATGGCGTCGCGGGTTTGGATGATGGCGTCGCCGCGGGGGAGGATGCGGTAGGTGAGGTTGGGGCGATCGAAGTCGCCGACGAGGACTTCGGGGTCGCGGAGGCGGAGTTGCTGGACGATATCTTCGCGGACGCGGGGCGTGGCGGTGGCGGTGTAGGCGCCGACTACGACGTTTGGCAGGACGTCGCGGAGTTCGCTGAGGCGGCGGTACTCGGGGCGGAAATCGTGGCCCCATTGGCTGATGCAGTGGGCCTCGTCGATGGCGACGTGTCCGGGGTTGGCCTTGACGACCATGGACATGAAGGAGGGGCTGAAGAGGCGTTCGGGGGCAACGAAGAGGAGCTTGAGTTCACCAGAGAGGACGCGTTCGCGGGTGTTCGCGAGTTGCGAAGGAGTGAGCGTGCTCATCATGGCCGCGGCGGGGACACCGGCGAGGCTGAGGCCTGCGACCTGGTCTTGCATCAGCGCGATGAGGGGAGAGACGACGAGCGTGAGGCGATCGGTGACGAGCGGGGGGAGTTGGTAGCAGAGGCTCTTGCCGCCGCCGGTAGGAAGGACGGTGAGGGAATCGCGTGCAGCGAGGGTGGCGGCGATGGACTCGGATTGAAGGGGGCGCAGCGTGTCGAATCCCCAGTACCTGTTGAGTACTGCGGCGATTCTGGGGTCGCTGGGGGCTGCGCCTGGAGGCATGGAGCGGATGTTAGGGAACGCAAAGGGCCGCCGTCGCGGTGGCGAGGGCGGCCCGAGAGCTTTGAGACAAGAGAGGGAGAGGAGGCTGATTCAGCGGCGACGGCGGGCGGCGAGGAGACCGCCGAGGCCGAGGAGTGCGGCGGAGCCGGGCGAGGGCAGGATGTGGACGTTCCAGTTGTCGATACCGCAGTCGGTGTTGTAGCTGCCGTTGCCGGAGTTGCCGCGCCAGAAGCCGAGTTGCATGATGGCACCGGAGGCGGAGAAGTCGGGGTTGGAGAAGGGGTTGACGGTGCCGGAGGGGGTAACTTCCCACATGTCGGAGGCGGTGATGCTGCCGGCGGAGTTGGGGGCCCAGTTGGAGAAGCTGGTGAAGGGCATGACGAGGGCGGGCGTGGAGAGGCGGTAGTAGGTGCCTCCCTGGAGGATGGCGAGGCCGGTGCCCTGGCCGTTGCCGGGGATGATGGTGTTGGAGATGAAGTTGATGGAATCTTCGGCGTACTGGATGGAGGTGATCGCGCCCTGGGTGTTGGGGTTGTAGAACGCGGTGGTGTTCATGTGGAAGCCGAAGATGGCGGCGTTGCTGCCGGAGGCCACGAGCTGGTGGCGGACGCGGCGGTACTCGTTGGGGTTGCCGCCTGTGAGGAACTGGAGGCCCTGGGACGTGCTGCCGACGCCGTTGGCGTTGGTGATGACGTTGAGGGTCCAGTCGGAGTTGTTGAAGATGCCGTCGAAGTAGGAGACGACTGCGTGAGCGGGGACGGTTGCGGCGAGCGAGGCGAGTGCGGCGAAAGAAGCGGTGATGGCGTTGCGGTTCATGGTCATTCTCCGAACAAAGGCGGTCTTGATTGCTTTTCTTGGGATCCTCACACGAGGCCCCTCCACGGAGACTTGCGGGCAGGGCGGAGGATCTTGCAGGTGTGGCTGAGAATTCTGAATGTGGCTGTGGGCGGGGGCGGCGAGGCATGGGCGACGCGGCGCGTAGACTCGTGGTGCTCGCGGGGGTGCCGCGGGCGAGGACTGGATCGTGGGATGAGCAGGATGTCGCGATGAGATGGATCTCTGTTGTTGTGGTGGTGTGGGTGTTGATGGCGGGGCGTGCGTGGGGGCAGGCTGCGCAGGATGTGTTGACGTTGACAACGGGCGAGACGCTGCGCGGGACGATCGTGGCGAACGACGGTGTGGTGGTGACGCTGGTGCATCCGGTGCTGGGGGAGTTGAAGGTACCGGTGGCGGCGATCGTGGCTGAGCCGAAGGAGGGCGCGGCGGTGGATGCGGAGGCTCGCCCCGATGAAGAGACGGAGAAAGCGCCAGCGGCGCGGAACCCGTTGGATGCGGTGTTGATCGAGGACGAGAAGCCGTTTTGGGAAGGGTGGGAGCGTGGGGTGAGCGTGGGGTTGAACGCGTCGGAGGGGAACACGGATTCGACGAACGGGCGCGTGGCGTTTGAGGCCAAGCGCGAGACCGTGAAGATGCGGACGAGCCTGGGCGGTGTGTACGTGTACTCGAAGGACGCGGAAGCAACAAGGAAGTCGCGTCTGGATGCGGAGGCGAGGAACGACTGGATTCTGGAGGGGACGCGGTGGCGGTTGTTCGCGACGGGGACGGTGGAATACGACCAGTTCGCGGACTGGGACTGGCGGCTGACGGGGACGGCGGGGTTGGGGTACGCGGTGATCGCGAGGGACGAGCACGAGCTGGTGGTGCGTGCGGGTCCGGGTATGTCGCAGGAGTTCGGAGGGGACGACGATCGGATCACACCGCTGGGGGTGATCGGCGCGGACTATCGGTGGGAGATCTCGAAGAAGAGCCGGCTGTTTGCGACGATGGACTACTTCCCGGATCTGTCGGAGTTTCGCGAGTTCAGAACGGACGCGAAGACGGGGTACGAGGTGGTGCTGGACGCGGAGTCGAAGCTGATGCTGAAGGTGGGAGCGGGGCATCGGCACGACAGCGATCCGCGGAAGGCGGAGGCGAACGACTTTGAGTACTTCATGACGCTGGGCGTGAAGTTCTGAGTTTTTCGCTTGTTTTGTGGAACAAAGCGGGGCTGTGCGCGTAGCATGGTGGGCGCGATCCTGCGCGAAAGGAGCATTCCATGTCTGCGAAGAGCACGAACATGTCGATGAGCTCCGCCGAGACTGCCGGCTAAGGCGATCGTTCGGCGAGCTTCAACCCCCTGAAATCAATGTGATTTGATGTGAGCTATCGCTCGTCCGCGTTCGGACCGGGCCTCGCGGTGTCGCCTTGTGCGTGCTGTGCGGTAGCGGGTCGGCCGCGGCACGGGCTTCGGAGATGTGTCATGGGCAAGGACCGCAGATCGCGGGAGCGCGGCGAGTGCGCGCCTGCGAAATGGGACGCCGCGCGGGTGCGCGGCGAATCACGCGAGCGGAGTGTTTCCAATCGCGGCGAGGTGAAGAACGAGCAACTTGAGAAGTACGTGCTGCGTGAGGCGCAGCGTGCGCTCGATGGCTCGGCGGAGTTGCAGGATGCGCTGGGCGCGTCGTGCGTGGTCGTGGGGTGCGAGGTTGTGGGCGGGGGCTCGCACGCCACGGTG
>JBEIUO010000670.1:0-2356 GCA_040374335.1 Phycisphaeraceae bacterium | reverse complement strand
GTCGGGGTGCGGGCAGCGTTCGCCGGTGAGGTAGGGGAGGAAGATGAGGCCGTCGGAGCCTGCGGGGGCGGAGGCGGCTTCGGCGAGGAGTTGGTCGTAGGGGACTTCGGGCCAGAGGGTGTCTTTGGCCCAGGCGAGGCTGCCGCCGGAGGAGAGGGAGCAGCCGGTGATGCACCAGCCGCGGGGGGCGTGAGAGCGACCGGTGGCGGCGCACATGCTGTGCACGCGACCGGCGGGGCCGGTGATGGGGAGGTCGAGTTTGACGGAGTCGCTGTGGGTGTAGAGGACGCCGCTGGTGCCGATGGTGAGCGCGGCCATGCCGGGGGAGACGACGCCTGCGCCGATGGCGCCCATCATGTTGTCACCGGAGCCGGCGACGACGGGGGTGTTGGGCGGGAGGCCGAGGGCGGCGGCGGCGTGTGGGGTGAGGCGGCCGGCGATGTCGCCGGACTCGAGGACTGGGGGGAGGAGCGAGGAGGGGATGTTGACGGCGGCGGCGACGGCGAGGTTCCAGCTGCGGGTGGCGGGGTTGAAGAGGAGTGTGCCGGAGGCGTCGCCGACGTCGGTGGCGAGTTGGCCGGTCATGAGGAAGCGGATGTAGTCTTTGGGAAGGAGGAAGACGGCGGCGCGGCGGAAGAGTTCGGGTTCGTGGTCGCGGACCCACAGGAGTTTGGGGAGGGTGAAGCCGGGGAGTGGGGCGTTTCCGACGGCGCGGACGCATGCCGCGCGGCCGCCGAGGGCGTGCTCGATCGTGGCGCACTGGTCGCTGGTGCGTTGGTCGTTCCAGAGGAGAGCGCGGCGGAGTGTGGAGGGGTTGGTGCCTTTGGCGGCGATGGCGGCTTCGTCGAGGAGGACGAGGCCGTGCATTTGGCCGGAGAGGCCGATGGCGGAGATGGTGGAGGCGAGTGGGCCGAGGGCGAGGATGGCAGATTGCGTGCCGCGCCACCAGTCGGTGGGTTCTTGCTCGGACCAGTTGGGGTGGGGCTGGTGGAGTGGGTAGTGGGCGGAGGTGGAGGCGAGTACGTCACCGGATGGGGAGGTGACGATGATCTTGACGGACGAGGTGCCGATGTCGATACCGAGGAAGTTCATGGTGGGTCAGTGTACCGCGGGGGTCACTGGCCGAGAGCGCGCATGACGATGGTGGCGTAGCCGCCGCGGCCGAGGGTGAACTCGACGGAGGTTTTGAGGCGGTTGCGGTCGGAGAGGTCGTCGGGCTCGGCGAGGGAGATCTTGAAGTTCTCGGCGTGCATGACGAGAGGGCGGGGTGCTTCACCGAAGAAGGGGCGACGGAGTTGGGGGATGTCGAGGTCGCGGACGGAGATACCTTCGGCGGCGAGGACCTGTTCGGCGGCTTCGCCCCACGGAGAGACGAGCTGCGACTTGCGGGCGAGGACGGGCATCTGGACGAGGTGCCACTCGGCGGGGATGTCGCGTGCGGCGGGGAAGGCGTTGTCACCGAAGTGGCCTTCGGTGTGCATGATGTGTGCGCCGTGGGCTTCGAGGGCGTTGACCATGATGGCGGCGGTCTGGTTCCAGATGTGGGACTGGTAGGCCTCGACGACCATGGTTTGCGTGAAGTGTGGGAGGGCGGCGAAGGCGTCGCGGAAGGAGCCGCCGCGGGAGAGGAGTTCGAAGACCTTGCGTTCGGGGCAGCGTTGGAGGCCGCGGACGATGGTGTTCCAGTTGCCCCAGTTGGCGGCGGCGAGGCGGGTGACGATGCGGGTGTTGCCGGTGTCTTTGCGGGCTGGGGTGCCAATGATGAGTTTGAGGGCGGTTTCGAAGTCGGCCTTGATGAGGGCTTTGGCGGCGTAGCCCTTGTTGTGGCGGGCGGAGCCGAAGCGTTGGTCGCCGAAGTAGTTGATGAAGATGAGGGATGTGCCGCGGGCGAGGAGGGCGGCGCGGCGGGCCATTTCGTCGGAGGCTTCCTGGGTGAGGTCGCGGACGGTGAGGGAGAATGTGTTGCCGGAGATGGATTCGGCGGTGACGGGGGTGGCGGACCAGCCGAGGAGTCGGGCGGTGTAGCCCTCGGCGACGAGGTTGGGCTTGAGGTCGGCGGCCATCCGCGAGTTTTTGGCGGGGATGGAGATGAGCTGGGTGGTGACGGCGTGCTTGTCTTTGAGGCCGGCGTAGTCGATGGAGCCGGGGCGGAGGAAGATGGACTTGGAGATGAGGCCGACGGCCTCTGGTGTGGAGAGGGAGGTCTTGGTGAGTTCGTAGACCGCGTTGCGGTTGACCGCGGAGGCGGTGGGCGCGAGGGAGGCGAGGAATGCGGGGACGGGGCATTCGCGGACGGTGAAGTCGGATGGGACGCGGCGAAGGGTCATGTGCGGATTAGCCGCCGAGTTTGATCGGC
>JBEIUO010000437.1:0-3410 GCA_040374335.1 Phycisphaeraceae bacterium | reverse complement strand
TGGACAGTGGGACGCGGGCGGAGTGGGTTCGACCGGGTGTTGAGTGATCAGCCGGGCCCTGCGGAATCGCCGAAGAGCGGATCGTTCGCGATGCGCTTGCTGATCTTGCGGCGCGCGGACTGGAGCCAGAGCCAGGTGCGCGTGCCGGCGAGCCAGTCGGGGAGTTTCCATGCCGCGATCATGACGAACAACCCGAGCACGCCGAGGCCGCCGAAGAGGGCGAGGCGGAGTCGCGGGGAGTCCTGGAACTCGCTGGTGACGCGGTCGAACGCGCGGGCGTAGGCGATGGCGAGGTAGATGAGGCCGTTGACGAGGAATGGCTTCCACTGTTTCAGCACGCTCACGAAGCAGAGGATGATCGCGAGGGCCGCGACGGCGAGGAGCCAGACGAGCCATGCGCCGCCGAGGCGGGTGTGTTCGAGGGCGAGCAGTGCGCCCAGGAAGTGCGAGGGGATGACCCATCGCAGGAGCGACGAGAGGCGGTCGCGTGCGGCGGACCAGCGACGGCCGAGCGTCGCGGCGGCGACGACGAGCGCGAAGCCGTTGCCCATGAATGCGACGCCGCGGAGCGCGGTGTTGGTCGCGTCGGCGCCCGCGAACCACGCGGGGAAGCGGTAGGTTTCGGGGGCGAACCAGGCCCACGCGGCGAGGCCGATGAGGAGCGAGACGACGCCGGTGGTGAGGAGGGGCCAACTGTCGTGGCGGCGGAGGTTTTGGCGGCCGAGTTCGCGGGCGATGCTCTCTTCCTGGCCGCTGAGCCAGATACCGGCGGTGACGCCGATTGCGCCGAGCACCGCGAACCTGAAGCCGAGCTCTGCCCAGGTTGCGTCGCCGAGTGGTTGCTTGAGGCCGTCGTCGACGAGGAAGTATGCGCCCCAGGTGAGCGTTGCCGCGGCTGTGCCGGTGAAGGTGAATGCGCCCGAGCCGGTGGCGAGTCGGAGGAGTACGGAGGTGAGTGCCCAGACACCGGTGATCGCGAGGAGCTGGAGGTTGAAGAAGCCGGGCGTGGCGAGGAGTTCCATATCTCCCATGCCGTTGCCTGCGGCGCTCAGCCAGCCGGTTTCGCGGAGAATGACCCAGAGGAGCGCGGGGGTGGCGAGTGAAGCGGTGATGAGGTAGCCGAGGGCGAAGCGGCGGGTCTGGCGGGAGTGGAGCCATGCGCCGAGTGCGTAGAGCGAACCGGTGACGAGCGCGGGCGCGAGGATGCGCACGAGCGAACTGAGTTCGTCCCATGTGCGCCAGAGGCCGATGGTGATGGCGAGCAGCGTCATCCATCCGCCGAGGTACAGGCCGACCTGCGAGGTGGTGAGCTTGCGGCTGTCGATGATCCAGGGCGAATCGGGGCGGAGGAGGCCGGTGAGTTGGCGGTAGAGGGCGCGGGATTCCTCGCGGGTGATGAGGCCCTGCGATTCCCAGTGCTTTGCGCGCTCGAGCTGTTCCTCGATCTGTGCTTCGAATCTCACGGCGAGCATGGTGGGGCGTGCGAGCACGGTCTCGCCGCGGATGTGGCGGCGGAGGTCGGCGCCCATTTCTTCGGCGTCGGCGTAGCGTTGTGCGGGTTCGCGTTCGAGGGCGGCGAGGCTGATGCGTTGGAGTCCGGCGGGGAGATCGGGCGCGAGTGATTCGGGAACGGGAGGGTCTGAGCCGCGCTGCAGGCGGAGGAGTTCGGCGGGGGAGTCGGCGGCGTAGGGCGCGCGGTTGGTGAGGAGTTCGTAGAGGATGACGCCGAGGGAGTAGACGTCGCTGCGGGCCGAGGAGCGGGGCGGGTCTTCGAACTGTTCGGGCGCGGCGTACCCGGGCGTGCCGCCGGGGAGTTCGCCTCCGCCAGCGGTGCGGTGGGCCATGCCGAAGTCAACGATGACGGGCTCGCCGCGACGGTTGAGGAGGATGTTGCCGGGCTTGAGGTCGCGGTGGGTGAGGCCGGCGGCGTGCATGGCGGCGACGGCGTCGACGATCTGAACGAAGAGGCCGGTGCGTTGCTGGAGCGCGAGGCCTTTGACGGCGGCGCGAAGGTCGACGCCCTCGATCCACTCCATGACGAGGAAGGGGTGGTCGCCGTCGTCGAGCACGGCTTCGAGGACGCGGCAGAGGTGGGGGTGGGAGAGCCCGGCCATCGCGCGGGCCTCGTTCATGAGTTGGTCGCGCGTGGCGGCGTCGGAGGTGGTGGCGAGGAGTTTGACGGCGACGCGTCGGTTGAGGCGGGTGTCGGTGGCTTCGAAGACACGGCCCATGCCGCCTTCGCCGGCGAGGCGCTCGAGCCGGTAGCGACCGGCGAGGAGGGTGCCGGCGAGTGGGGCTTGGGCGGGTGCGCGTTCGGCGGGGCCAGGCCCGGCGTGGGTGGGGGCTTCGGAGGGAGTTGGGGGCACAGGGTCGGGCACCACGTGAGGGTATGAGGAAGTCGGCCGCGGGGGGCAAAAGTGGGTGAGGTAGCCAAGAATCTGTGGCTGGAGGGCGTGTGCGGTACGCTTAGAGGGAAGAGATGAACGGATCCATTATCCATCGCACGATCGGCGGTATCGCGGGCACGTCGAACGACCCGGCGGCACCATCTCTGCGCGTCGCGCCGGCAACCGACCAGCAGCACAACACGCTCAGGCCGCGGCTTGTTCCGTTGGCGTGCTGGAAGGTTGAGGATGTTCGGTTTGAGTTCGACAGTTCGTTTCCGCGTCCGGAGATCGCGCAGGAGCTGCCGGCGCTGGGGGCGTTGATCGACCAGCACACGGTGGACGGGGTGAAGCCGCCGGTGTCGTTGTTTGGGCACGCGGACCCGGTTGGCGACGAGGAGTACAACAAGACGCTGAGCGGGCGACGGGCGAAGGCGATGTACGCGCTGCTGACGCGGGACGTTGAGATGTGGGAGAAGCTGTACACGCAGCCGACCGGCGGCGACAACTGGCACGTGCTGCGCGCGGTGGACATTATGCTGTACCGCGTGGGCTACGGCGCGAGCGTGGCGATGGTGAAGAACTTTCAGAGCGATCACGGGTTGGCGAGTGATGGGGTTGTGGGGCCCAACACGCGGAAGGTGCTGTACAAGGAATACATGGAGGCGGTGTGCCCGTTCACCGTTGAGAAGCGGGACTTCCTAGGCGGCGGTGTGGATGCAGGTGGCAAAGGCGATTACCAGGGGTGCTCGGAGTTCAACCCGCTGCTGGTGTTCTCGAAGTCGGAGGAAGCGGCGTACAGCGCGACGGCGGACAAGCACGCGCGGAACGAGGCGAACGCGCCGAATCGTCGCGTGCTCGCGCTGCTTTTCAGGCCGGGCGTGATGGTGACGCCGGATGCGTGGCCGTGCCCGCGTGCGGACGAGGGGTGCGCGGGGTGTCGCAAGCGGTTCTTCAAGGACGGCGATGCGCGCAGGGCTCCGACGGAGGAGCGGCGTCACGCGCACGAGACCGACGACACGTTCG